>JADJRF010000002.1 GCA_016712355.1 Vampirovibrionales bacterium
CCGACCAGCTTCTTCTCCACCGCTCTGGCGGTAAGCACTACCTCGTCGGCTGGAAGATCATCAAGCGGCGCACGACAACGCCGCGCCGGCAGGCAACGTTGAAGATACTGGCGACCGTGGTCAAACGATCGTCTTGATGGCGGACTTCAGTCGATCGTCAAAAGAAACTCATTGCTCTCACGGCTTGGTTTGGGCTTTATCAGCGCGAAACTGCAAGTGAAACCAGAACGGCAGCAAGCGTCACCTTTGGAGTGTTATATCTCCAGCAGCTTTGCCAAACTTTGCGCGGGCATCGTCTACACAATGGCATTTGTTTCAATTTTGCTTGTTCTATCGTCTAGCGATCACCAAAGCGCGATCTTTCCTCTAAGTTTTCGCGCTATCTCTGCTCTGTCCACTTCCTCTCTGCGGATGTGATCGTGAAAATCGCTCGCGGTTGTTTCGATCAACAGCCCCCAACGTTAACGTGTCGTCTTTATCTCTCTCGGTATCGGGGGAGCGAACCGCTCAACTGCCGGCTTCATCTGCATCGTTCGCCATCTTATCGCCGCAACCGGATTTGTGGGGGCAGATCACAGTCATAACGAAAATCTCGCATTAGGCTACCTTCTACAGCCATTATCCGCGCTCCTTGTAAGCGACTGGCCTGAGTAGTTAGGGCGCGCTCGGTGTTTGCCGCACCGGGCGTGCCGTCGGCTTTCATCTATCTGGCGCGCGCAATGCGGCACGGCGAGCGGGGAGTGTTTCCCGCCGCTTTAGGTTGTCCCCTACGACGTTGTTGTCGATCGCCGTGGGTGGTCGTGAGCTTTAGGAATTGCGCGTTGAGTTCGTTCCCCTCCACTTTGGTTGTCCAAGACACAACCCGCCGCCGCCGGAAAGTCCCGCATCTGCCTTTGGCGTAAGCTCGCCTTGTCAGTGATCAGAACGCCGTAACCGAGAAAAGCGTCGGTACAACTTACCGCCGAAAGATGTCAGGCCGAGCGATGATTTCGACGGCCCTCCCTTCTGACGGAGGGATGCCAAGCGGCAGAGAGCCATATTCAAAGCGGCCCGTCATTGGGGGCGACTGTGCACATCCGTTGACGCAGCCCTAGCGCGCTGTCTTGCCAAGAATTACTTTGAGCCCGGCGGCATTGGCGTACCGCACGGCGACGTGGATGACGTGATTAAGTACCCCCTGCGCCGCGCACTTCATGCGGGCGTATAGACGTCGCCACGCGTGAAAGTCCCGACGCCGCCGTGCCGGACGTTCTCAGCGAACCCCATCCTTTCGCGGTGAACGGATTGCATATGGAAACAGGCCAGGGCGGCCGGTGGTGGCTATCTGGCGCTCAAAGTGGTGAACGACGCAAAATCCCGACCGAATACACCTCGGCGTTGCTGCCAGGCGTTATTTGGAGGGTTCCGCCCGTGACGTATGTAGGATTTGCATCCGACGAACTTCCCGGCGGCGTTAAGCAGATCGCCGATTCGCCCCCGCCGGCTTACAATCGCCGTGTTGGGTGACCCCGCTGGAAGCCGGATCAGACTAGGGCTGGGGTTTTATGTAATCGCAACCGAACTTTCCGGCGCCAAAGTTGAATCCGATCTGGTTGCCCGCACCGAGCAGTCCTGCGTTTGACGTCACCTGTTGCAAAAAAGCCAGTTCGTAATTAGCGCTGACCGGCCGGCGCAGCTCCCCGACACAGATGTTCAGCCGTCATCTTTTGGGTAAAATGCGGGGTCCCCGGCAGGGGGGCTGCCTCTCCTGGTGATGTCCCGACGGCACCCAGTAACCATCAGCCGATCTCCACTTGTGCACCGCGCAGTGAGGCGGGCGCCAAGTCTCCAGCCGACGGTCTGCCCGATGCTATGTTGCTGCGGCTGGCCGGTCCAGTACCATCTTGCACGGGCACAAGCTTTTGCGCCGGCACACGCCGTGCCACAACAACGTCGGCGGCGGGAAAATCGCCCCCGAACAACATCATCCCGGCATTCATCAGCGGCAGCGCTGCGGCGCCAACGCGCTTCAACGCCTCGCCGTGACCGGCGAGATGCAGTGCGCGGTCAGCGAGTTCTCGGGCGTCGCTAATGTCAATCATCAGACGATCTCTGCCCAAATTGGCGGCGGCCGCCGTCATGGTCTGGTCAACACGCCCGCCGTGGTCGGAACCGTGCTCTGCGCGCCGTCACGCAGCGTGCGCCGCACCGTGGCGGGCAGCCCCGGGGTATAACACTGGCATTGCCAGCAACCGTCCATACACCAGGCGGCTCACGCCGTCAGCCAGCGGCGCGTACAGATAAACGCCGGCTGCCAGTCCCAATCGGGGAGCGTTGGTCGCGCCGATCAGGAAGTTGCATGACGGTTTAAGATGCCCGACAGTTTCTTAGGCCGCCGTTGATGCGCGGCGGGTACCGCGGAAACCCATGCCGGGCTCATCGCCCGTGTTCGCCCCGGTGAGCTGGAACTGGTACCACCTGTCAATCCAGGGTCGGCGGCCACATCACCGCCATGCGGACAAAGAAAGCCTTTGATTTATCGTCTGTCGTGAGGTTCTTGGCCTTGCCTGTAACCGGATCGATGTTCCCGGCGGGGTCATCGTCCAGCCGCTCTCTCTGTTATCCAGATTTCGCCCCTAAATCCAGCCGCTCGCGTTCGATTGATCGACGCCGGAACGATATCATCAACGGCGCCCCTTCTTGTCGCCTATTTCCGGCGCCGGGGCGGGTTTCCCTTGCCAGTACAGGTGCCACGAAAACACGTCTGAGGCGGCCATGAATGCCGCGTTCGCCATTAGCGCATCCCACCATGGGCCGGAGTTGTTGCCGCCTCGCGTGACCGGCCGGAACGATCGAGACGCCCGTAACGACCGTCGCTGTCGGATCAGCGGCGCGGATCGCGGCCGAGCAGCCGATTGCCACTTGCGCGTATTGCGCTGCTGTCCAGCCGCGGAAGTCGCATTCGTTGTAGACCTCCCACTCTTTGATCGTCGCCCTGGCGGTTGACCGCCGCCGTAACGAAAGCATACAGCGACGGCAAGTCGGCCGGGTTTGGATAGATGTTTCCGCCGACGCTGGTCGATGAAGCCCAGGCCGGCGTTTGCGAGACTCTAACGCCCAGGCAGTTGATGTTGTTGGACTTCAGTGCGGCGACGGGCTGTCAATCTCCGCCCACTTGTACGCAGAGTCGCGCGCCGGCTCGACGCTGGACCACTGTATGTGCCGCCGGAGATCAATGCGCGGGTGAACGTCAGCGGCGCCCGTGACGGCCGTATTGCCGATGCGCGTGCCGAGGCGGAAGCCCGCATCGGCTGGTAAGGTGCGCCGGACGTGGCGAAGCAGCAGCCGGCCACGTCGGCTGCTCAATCACGATAGATGTTGCCGTTGCGCCGCACGCACGCCGCTTTGTTTGGCGGCAGTGTGGAAACGGCGATCGTCCCGCCGGTCGCGTTCTGCAGCGTGCACGGCGCTTCCGGCACGATCGTCACGTTGGCCGCCGCGCCAGTTATACAAGGGCAGCCACTGGCAACGCGCGGCGTTAGTCAGCGTGGCGGTGATGACCGTCGTGCCCGCGCCGACAAAAGTCGACGAACAGGACGAGCAGCCCGATCACCTGCGCCGTCGAAACCCTCCTCCGTATTCGAGACACGGTCAGCAGAGCTCGCGGTGGAACGGCGACACGAAGACGCGGGTTGCCGTTTCGGTGATGGCGTCGGCATCAGGAGTGCCCGTGGACACGCCCAACAGCGTCCGCACATCGGCCGCCGACAATTGCGACCAGGCGCCAGACCCGGATGCGCGGCCGATCAGGCCGGGCGCGCTGGCGTTGACGAGTTTTGCCAGCGTAACGGTGTTGTCGCCGAGGCTGATGGCGCTTGATTGCCATGCCGTACTGCCGAGCTCGGCGTTGATACGCGTGACAATATCCGGGCCGTTGACCGATCCGGTGTTGATCGGGGTTGACTTGTTTAAAGCTTGCCCACATGTTGCCGAGTGTTGCCGGTCGCCCCCGTCGCCACCGCCGTACTGCAGCCGGATGCGCGTCGTCGCTGTCTTTGCGCCGGCCGGGCACGAAACCTCCGTGCCGAATACCTGACCAGTGCCATTGCTGCCATCGATCATTACCTCGGCGTTTAACGACGTCCAATTCGTGTTGTAGCCGCCGGCGGCGGTAGAATACTGCCATTGAAACTTGCTGCCCGTCGGCGCTGGGGAACCAGCCGACACATAGGCCTGCTATGATGGTTGTGCAGGGTAAGGTCGCGCTGCCATCGGCGATTCTGGCTGGCGACCTCGCCCGTTGAGACAGGCACCGTCATATTTGAGGTGGCCGTTGACCACGAAATCTCGTCTGAGTCGGTCGCGGCTGCGTCGGCCGGCGCGAGTTGCGCGCTCGGAACGTAGCCGCTGGAATTGAGGCTTGCGTATCCGTTGACCGCACCCTTGCGGCTGATACGCTCGCACTCGGCATCGATCTCGGCAGCCAGTGCGGATACCGTCACCTGATGACCAGTTTCCAGCCGGCGTGTAGGCAATCGACGTGGCGTTGATACCGGCGACCGCATCCGCAACCGCGTCCGTGATGGCCGAGCCGATGTCGGTCGAATTGACCTTGCTGTCGAGCGCCGTCGTAGACCCGTGATTTGGGCGATTTCGTGCCCGTGATCGGAAGCGGCCTTCAGTTCAAGCGCGCCCGTAAGCCCCGTGATGTCGGCAATCGCTTAGGTCGTCTGCGCCTGGGATGAGATTGCCGTCCTCATCCATCTCGCGGCCGTTGAATGAGTGCGCGAAGGCTTTGCGCCAGGGTCGCCCCATACAACACGTCGAAAGCCGCGGCAATGGCGGGAGCGGTCAGCCCGTTTTCGCTGAGAATGGCCTCGACGTCCGTCCCAAGGCGAGTGTTCAGGAGATCCAGCACGAGATCGCCGGTCACCGCCGCCAGCAAGTCCGTCAGCTTGTCGCGGTCAGCCTGGCCGAGCAGATAAAGGGCGCCAGTTCCGAAAACGCCGTTACGCCGACGGACCCGGGAATCAGCTTGCCGATGACAAGATGGGGAGAACTCCGCCGTATCGTCGTCGAACAACGCGATGGGCTCACGCTCTGACACGTTGGGGTTTGCCGTCGTAACGGCGGCGACCTTACCGCCCTTTGGCTGTAAAGGCATCTTGCTACTCCGCTAGGAAATTTCGCCGCCGTCGAAAGAGCCGACGCCCGCTGTTGCATCGCCGCCAATTTCGCCGCCATCCAGCGCCCCATATGGCGCCGTTGCATCGCCGCCGATCTCGCCGCCATCCAAGGTGCTGGGTATGCTATCCCCGCCTCCGAACAGCTCTGCCATATCCGCCGCCGACACAGTGTAAAACTCGCCGGACTGGGCGCGAAACAGGGAACCCGCCGGATACAAAGTTTGGCGTACCGCCGCTAATCCAGGCCGATCATTCTGGGGTCAAGAGGTTCAATCACGGCGCTACCCCACGTTGTTTTGCAATGACTTTCGTCGCAGTCGCGATCGGCGACCTTCGTTGACCCGTTCCGTCAAGTTGCCAACGCACATTGCCTTCGACCATGAAATGGTCGTTAGCGCCAACGAGGAAGACGCCATAGGAATGCGTCGGCAAAGGCCGATTGCCGGCCCGATTGTGTTGCCTGATACCCGGAAGCGCTGCGCGCCCGCGCCGATAGCAACGCCCGCGAAAGCCCCGGCTGCCGACTGGCTGTTGCTCAAATATGATTGTTCGAGATATCAACGGCGACCGGTCCGGCATTCAGCACGACGCCCTGCTGCCAATTGCCCATTATCCGAGTTGTGCGGGCGATGATCTCGCCACGGAAGTTGGAACCAATGACGAGGCCGTTTCCGGTTAGGCACGATCCCAGCCAAGAGTGCTCCATATAGAAACCCTCGCCCGCGGTCCAGGATCACGCCGTTTCCGTAGTTATGGTCGCCCTCAATGTCGTAGACGTAGCACCATATCGGAAACGACGATCCCGTATTGGCGCTGTCGGTCATAAACAGCGCGTTGCCGCCGTTCAGGCAGATCGCCTTATCAACGATCAGAGAATAGGCATAAGGTCGTAAACGATTGGCGTCGCGAACATGTTGGCGACGAAGCGCCACTGCATCCGCCATCAGTGATCTGAGATGTGAACGCCGTTGCAGGCGTCGTGCCTGGGATGCCGGATGGTCCGGTGCCGGTTGTAGCGGAAGTGCCGGCGACAGAGCATTGATAGATATTCCCGGCGTTGATCAGAATGGCGCCCTGAGCGTAAGCCGTCCCGATTGTCCACAGTTTGCGGGATCCCCACGGGTAAGGGTACGGGTTGTCGCTGGTCAGGTCGGAAATGATCCAGTCGATACGACCGGAACCCCGATGATCCCGTGTATCGGACGCCGGGATTTGCCCCAGCATTGACCGGACATGCACCCGCGACACCCGGCATTCTGTCGGGCCGAAAACATCTATGCCGTTCCAGCCGCTGAAAATGCGCACATCTTCGACCGAGCACCGGAAACAACCGTGGGGGAATGCGCAACTCTGCGCCGCCAGGATTGGCCGCAATTGCGGAGAGAATTGCCGCCGTGTTTTCCGTCGCCGTTGCATCCGGGGAAAGCCCGTATTCGCGGACATCGACCGGAGACGCCGATACCGGTTCGCGCCAGAACGGGCGGCCGGCTGGGTCTGTTTCAAGCCGTCGGCTGGGCGGCCCGTCGGCCACGGCCGGGCCAGAAAGGTCGATTGCCCCAGGATGAAAGTGCCTGCCAAAGATCGAGGCGCTCAAATTGCGCTTTCGATTATTCCGCCGGTGACTTTGCCCCAAATCTTTAGCCCGGCCTGCAGCTCGTTCTCGCCAGGGTTGTCCTTTACTGGCAACAACAGGTTGATTGCCTGAGACGGCCCGAAGGTGTCGTCGATCTCCCAGATGCCAACCTGCGGCACGCCACCGAGGTTCAGGGTCACTGCGTTCTCGCTCGCCGCCGGAGACGGCAACGGATAAACTTGGATACCGTCTACCAGCGTAAACGGCCCCCACTCGCGGATTGACGCCGCCCCCGCCTGCGATGCGAGCTGCGCGGCGGTGGCGGCCAAGTCGCGCGCTTCCTTGGCGATGACGTCGGCGGAAGCGGCAAGGCCAACGGTCGCGTCTGGATCGTAGGCTGTCACGCCGATTGCCGTACCCGCCTCGTTGAACACCAGCGCGCGCCGCGCGGCTGGCTGCGGCAGCGTCGTGTCAACGGTTCCAGTCGCTGTCGGCGCAAGACGCAACGCGCGGCCGACTTCCTCGGCCACCTGCTGCGTCTGCATCTGCTGCGAATCAAGTTCGTCGTTGACGGTCTTCGCTCGGAATTGCCCAGCTTCTGGGAAGTCCGTCAGGCGGGCATATGGCCGCGTCCGCAAGATAGTGATCGTCTGGCCGTCTGCCGGCGCGGCGGCAAGCGTGATGGTGCCGCCGGAAGTCTGCCGCACGCCTGCCACGGTATAGGCGTCAGCCGCGAGCAGCGTACCGCTCGCATAGACGGAGATGTCGCTCTCCGAGAGAATGGGAAAGGGAAACGCGTGCGTGAGGACGGAAGCAGATGCAACGTGCTGAACCCGAGGAGCGACCGCAGAAACTTGGACGTCGGGCATGCCATAGCCACCGGTCTGTGTAGGTGGCTCTCTATATATGCCCTATTTAGTCTGGTGTCACGGGGGTTGGTCTACCTGTTATCGGGGATGCCCAGCGATGCGTTGATGCCGTGCTCCGCTTCGTCAAACGCCTTCCGCAGATAGAACAGGTTTTGCAGCGGAACGAGCTTGCGAAGCCTGTGTGTGTCGCCGGATGAGAACCCGTCGCCCGCAACGCTTGCGCGGTATCTCGAACAGCAAATCCTTGCGCCGGCTCGAAGGTTGGCCCCCAAAACGGCGCCCATCTCGTTACGAGAAGCGAACCGCGATCCTTGCTTTCCGGTGATAGCCGATATGCCGATGTTTCCGCCGGTCATTTTTTCCGCGATGTTGTTGGCGTCGAATAGCCACCCGGTGACGCCGCTGCGATCGATGCCCTCCTGCACCCAGACTGCCGGGTCGTCGCTCACTTCCTGCCCGGCGAGCGTCTGCTTCAGCAAGTAGGTGATCATTCCGAGACCGGTCATGAGCGCGACGCCCGAGAGCGTTTCGGCATCTCTCCGCTGCAGCCCGGCCAGCAGCACGCGCTGGTTTGCCGCCAGCCCAAACGATCGGAATTGCCCGACAACCTTGCCGAGTTCCGTGCTCATCCACAGCGGCTTATCACCAACCCCGGGCGTTACGATTATCTCGTCAACTTCCTGCGCCAAGGCCGCCCTGTAGACGTTGGCGGCATCGCGATATGTCCACTTCGCGGTGTTCGCCCACCATACGCCGCTGTCTTTCGTGCCGTGCTTCTCGAACTCGCCGGCGATCTTCAGCGCCATGCCTTCGTCGATGCCAAGCCGCGCCAGCCGGGTAATTTCCTTCTGCCCGATCTGCTGGCCCTCGGCAATCTTCGTCACCGCACGCAACGTCCGCGTCTGCGTGATCATGCCCGAGAGCTGCTTTGCTGCGGCATTCCACGGGCTCATGAGGGTAGCGACGCCAAACTTGCTTGTTGCCCACGATAGCCCGCGCTCAAGCCCACTTTGCCGGCTGTAGGAATCCATCACGTCATAGAGCGCGGTTGCTCGGCTATCGAGCACCATGTCCAGCGCAGTGCCTGCCAATTTGGTCTCTTCGGCCGACAGCCTGACGGCGCGCAGCCCGTGCGCCAGCGGGACAATGCCATCGCGCATCGTGCGCCAGAGCCCGTGCACCATAACCGGGCGCGCAATATCGCTGATCGCCGAAATCGTTATACCGCCGAGCAGCCGCAGATAGTTCAGGTCGCGCGCCATTCGCCCGGCGCGCACCGCCAGTCCGTGCGGATCGTCCGGGATGCGATAGTTCCCGCGCAGCCTGTCGCGCATCGCCGTCAGGTCGGCAAGGTCGCTCTCTTTCCGGTTCCTCAGCCGTAGCCGTTCTGCCTCAGTCGTTGCCGCCTTGATCTTGTCGTTGTATCCGCGGCGCACCTTGTCGAGCGCGTCCGCCATGTCGAGTTGCCCATTGAACCGCGCGGCGATCTCGACGTCCGGCGCCATCGTGCGGGTGTAGATGCGGGCCACCTTATCGATGTCCGACTCTAGCCACGGTTCAATGAGCTTGTCAGGAATGTTGAATGTCCGTTCCTTCAGCGGTCCGCGCTCGAGCGTAATTGCCTCGTAGCGGGTGCGGCCCGGTTACCGGACACCAGCGCATCAGTGATCTGATCGGCGATGTCGCGGAGTCAGCTGCCCAAGCTTGCCGTCGGCATCTTCCAGGGACCGGCTGAGTTTCGCCGACGTGGCGCCAAGCCGGCGATCCTCGATCTCGATCTCGCGCAGCCGCTTGGGCTCCAGCTTTCTAGCCTTGCCGCCGGTGATCGCCGCCATCGCCTGATCGTTCGTCGCCTTTCCCAGGTCGATGCCCGCCTCGTCGAGCGCCTGGATGACGTCATCGACGGCTTGCATCTCGGCAACCTTGTCCAGGTCCGCCGTGCGATAGACCGGATCGCCGCCGAGGTCGCGCCGCAGCGCTTCCATAAGCGCATCAGGTAGTGGCCGCTCGTCGCCGACGCCGAGGAATCCTGCTTCCCATGCCTTGAAGGTCGCGTCGTCGAGCGTCATCCCGCTCTTGTCGTTGAGCAGGCCGACCTGTTCCTTGCGCGTGCCGATGCGCGCCGTCAACTCGCCGCCTTGATCCTGCAGCCCGCCGTTCTTGCGCAGGAACCCGATGAGCGACTCCGGCGGCTTCGGCAACCCGCGCCCGCTGCGGATGGCGTTCAGCATCTTCGCCATCTCGCCCTGAGTCTCAGGCTTGGCCGTGAACATATCTTTGCGCTTCGACAGCCTGTAGATATGCCGGCCAATGGCCTTGATGTCGTTCTGCCCGCGCTTGATGAAGCCGTCGAGCGCGGCGATCTTCTCTTGAACCTTGACCTCGGCCGCGTCCGGCTTTGCAAACGGCGACCTTGAGCCTTCGCCGCCTTGGCCGCGTCCTTCAATGACGTCGCTTTCTGTTCCATCGCCCGCACCGCCCGGCTCGCTTGCGCGCCAATATCCGTGCTGGCGCCAGGAACCTCGCCCAGCCAGCGGATCGCCAGATTTTGCAGCTCCTGCACATCCGTTTCCGGCAGCGCCATCCCCTTGGCCGTGCCCTCGACGCCGCCCTGCACCCGCAACGGCGACCGGGCTTTCGCCGTCAGTTCGAGAACCCGCGTCTTTGCCGCAGTGTCCATGCCCGTCACGGCAGAACTTGCCGCCTGATCGAGAGCTTCCACAAGCTGCTTCAGCCGGATATTGGACGGAAGCGCCGGGCCTTCGCGAACCATCGCCGCCGCGTCGGGAACCTCGGCTGTTGCCGCCTCGATGACCGCGCGCAGCTGTGCCTCAGCTTGCTCTTTGGTGCTCCTGGAAGCCGCACCCGACATCTCGTCGGCGAGCCGTTGCTGGCCCAGCCACTGCGTTACAACGTCAAGGAAATCTCCGCGCTGGGCGCTGATCTTCTCGGTGTTGTAAACCCGCGTCAGGTAGCTGATGGCCGTCTTGACATCGACGTCTTTGGGCAGCAGGCCAAGCTCAATCGCCCGTTCCTTCAGCGGATCGAACAACTCGCGACGCATAGCCTGGGCGGCCTTGGTCACCGCCGGCTTCAGATCGTCGCGGATGATGAGTGGATCGCCAGTGTCCCCCTCGCGCATCGCCAGTCCGACAAGTTCGTTGAACCGATCGCGCCCGACGTTCGTGCCGCCAGCCCGCAACTCGCGGTAGGCGTCATCGACAGAGCGCAATCCGGTGTAGAGCTTCCCGTGCCATTGCTTCGCCAATTCCTCGACCGGCGGGCCACCGGTAATGAAGTCCGCATGCTTGGCCCGCGTGATGCCGCTTTGCGAGATCAGCTCCTCGCTGATCTGCCGCGCCGTCACTTCGTCGGATGTCGCCAGCCGCATTACGGGCGTTCCGACGGCTGGCGTTCGCGCCTGCACCCTGGCGATACCTTCAATACCACCGGCAAGCCGCTCTTGCTCCAACGTGGTATCAAGCACCGCCGACGCGCCCACACTGCCGCGTTGAGGCTGTGGCGACGGCGCATCCATGTAGCTGTCCAGCGCGCTTGATAGCCGCGCAATCGTGTTCGCACCCTCAGCCTTCGCGAATGTCCCGATGGCGCCGCCCAGGAGCCCGGATAGTAGCGTCCCTGTCCCGATGGCGACGGCTGACTCCTCGGCCGTGCGCGCCTCCTGCGTGGCCTGGAAAATGGCCTCTGCTGCTGCCGTGCCAGCAAAGCCACCGGCCGCCGTCCGCCCGGCACCAATTGCGATATTTGCTGCCCTTGACGCTTTCCATGCGCCACCGCCGATCGGGATGAGGTTGATCGGGTCGATCAATCCAGCACCAACTTGCGCCGCCACGCCAAGCGCTCCGGCATCGGAGAGCACTTGCCGATCCTCCAGCTCGCGGCGGATGCGCTGCGCCTTGATGGCGAACTCGTCACGGTTGCGGATGGTGGCGAACGCGTCGACGAACGGCGCGAGGTCAGGCGCCTTGACGGCCTCCATGATCGGGTCGAACGTCTCATCGATCGGGAATAGCCCGGGCGTCATCGCCTGCGCCAGGCTGCCGATCGTGTTCTGCTGCCGGAACGCCGCGCCGGCCGTCTCGGAAAATGCCGGCGCCTGCCCGGATAACTGCCGCGCCGTGCTCGCCCGCACGCGGAGGTTTGTCGGCAGATCGGCCGGGCGCTCGAACTCAGTCACGAACATCCGCGCCGCATCTTCCGCCGTAACGGCACCGTTCATCCGGGCCCGCAACGTGCCAAAGTCGCGGCCTACCTCATCGTCTAGGAAGTCCAGCTGCGTGTTGACGTCGCGCCAATCCTTGCCCCGGCCCGTGGCGAACGCCTCAAGCGCCTTCCGTCGTGGCCCGTTCCATTGCAGCAAGCCGAACGAGTTGCCGTTGTCGCCGATCGCGGCCGGGTTCAGCGGCGCGTCGTGCCGAGCCCCGCCGGCCTCATGCGCCGCGTTGGCGGCAATACCGTGCGCGGCGTTCTTCGACCACCCCGCTGCTCCAGCATTGCGGCCAGGCCCGATGGCGTAAGGGCGCCCGACGCTTGCGGCTTTGGCCGCGCCGAGATGTCAACGCCGGACGGGGAGAACCCGGCGCCGCGCAGCCCTTGGACGACATCGGCCTCCGAAAAGATCGGCATCAGGGAATGCCCGGAATGGGTTGCTGCATCTGCCCCATCTCCTTTTGCCGCTTGGCGTAGGCGTCGGAAATGGCTGTCTGTTGCACCTTCTCAGCGTGCGCCTTGTGATCTGGGGCCCACCGCATGCCCGGCACCTCATTGAGCACGCCGCGCGCGTCCTTCACAATGACGCGGTAAGTCGGCGGCTGCCCCGCCTGTACCTGCCGCGCCGTGATGCCGTCCGAGACCAGTTGCCGGGTCGATCCTTCCGGCATCGGTACGTCTGCGGTCAGTTGCTCTCCGATCCATTTCGCCGCGGCCGGATCGCCGCCGCCGTACATCCGCTCGGGAGGATAGCGCATCCATCTGGTTGTGCCGTCGGCCTTGGTGACCGCCCACGTGCGCTTGACCACCGAAACGGCTTCGGCGCGCGCCGCATCGTCGTCGCCATGCGCGAGGAACGCTTCACGGTATGCAGCTTCGAACTCGGCGCGAACCGGTGCAGAGGCATCTCCCAGACCTTGCGATCCCCGGTCGAGAAAGCCCTGCTCATCGCGCAAGCCGGATCGAGATGTTGCCCACTGCCATGCGGAATTGAGTTGCGACTTCTGCCCGCCGGCCGTCATCTGCGTCTCGCGGAGCTTGCGAATCGGCTCGTTGGCGTTCCGCATCTGATCATCGACGCGCTGCGCCGCTTCCGCTGGCGACATGCCCGCCATCAGGTAATTGCCCGTGAGCCGCGCCGCTCGCACGGTATCGGCTGGCAAGTCTTCGGCGACGCTCGGCGATGCACGCTCTACACGCATGATCGTGTCGGCCGCCCACGCGCGGCGATCCGGCGAGGCGCGCATGGCTCCGTTGAGTTGCCCGGCCAGCGTCGGCGGCAGCACGCCTGTCTTCGCCGCGATCGTCTCCGGCGAGCGCTTGCTGTTCGTCGCCTGGCAACTGTGCCGCCTGGGCCCGCCAGAACGTATCGACGGCCTTGCGATCATCCGACGATTTCGGATCAAGAATTACATTGCCGCTCATCGCGCCGGCCACGCGCGCCGCGTCTTCGGCGGATGCCATGGCCGTCTTCTGCTGTGCGTCCCACGCGGTGTAAAGTTCATCGGCAGCGGCGGGCGTCAACCGCCCCTCGGCGCGCAGGTTGGCGATGTCGGTCAGGCCCTTGCTGCCGTCTTTGATGCCGCGCTCGAGGTCCACCGCCGCCCATGCGTTTTCTTGCGCCGTGGCTGCTTTCTCATCGGCGGCTGCTTTGGCAACATCGGCCTCGCGCTGGCGCCGTTCTGCCTCAACGGACCGCTCGGCGTATTCTGCGAGCGTCTGCCGCTTGTCAGGATCAAGGTTGGCAAACCGATCTCCGGCAAGCGCTGTCACTGCAGCGGCCGGGTTTGTCTGGATCAGGCGCCGCGCCGTCAACTCATCAGCGCCGGCACGAAACTTCATCCGCTGCGCTTCAGCCTGGTCGGCTCTGATCACGCCAGCGGCGACCGCGTTCTCAATCTGTGTGTCGGCTTGGCGGGTGATGTCTTCGCGCTCGGCATCGGATCGCGCCATGCCGACGCCGCGCGATAGTACGTCCAGCGTGTTGCCGAGCCTGCCAGATGCTGTCTGCACCAACTGCCGGGTGACATCCGATTGCACGTCTAGAGACACTTTTCGGGCGACGATTGCCATATTCGAGTCAAGCTGTTGCGCAATGCTGTCGTCGCCGGCTTCTTGCCGCCACTTCTTCCGCAGCCCGACGACGCTGGCGCGAAACGTCTTGTCTGCCTGCGTCGGATCTGCGCCCGCGATTGCGTCTCGCGCCGCTTTCTGCACGTCGAGGGTCGCGTTTGCCTCCAGGTATCCGAGCGTCTGGTCTCGATCTAGGCGCTGAAGGTGCTGCTTGATCGTCTCATGTCGGATTGCCGTCTCGGCAACAGTGTCGGCAATCTGGCTCGTGCTCTGAGCGATCTGCCGGCCGGTGATACCGGCGGACGCTACATTGACGAGCGGCGCGACAGCCTGCCCGCCGGCAACGCCTACCTGATAGTCAGCGACGGGAACGCGCGGCATTTACCACTCCCACGGGTCAGACGCCGTAGCGGGCGCCTTCTGGCCCCTGCCACCGGTGTAGCGATCCATCTGCGCATTCCTCCACGCCACCTCGTCTTTATAGCCGTAGACGTCAGATGCCCCCCTTGACGAGCGCCGACGTTGCACCGAGGCCGGCGCCGACTTGCGCGCTGGTTGCTTGCGATCGGTATTGATCGGCTTGCGATCGGAGGTTTGACGCCTCCACTTGGCCGCCCTGCAGCACGGTGCGATAATCGACGTTCCCGCGCGCCGCGCTTTCTGCCAGGATCATAAGCGGCGACTGGTCGGTTGGATCTTGGCCGCCGGCTGCCAGCCGGGCGCGCTGTGCCGACAGCACCTCTTTGCTGCGAGCGGCGACGCGATCGGCTTCGGCTTTAGACTTTGCCTCCGCCCATTGCGCCTGCCTCTGCGCTACCTTGGCGTTGTAGTCGGCTGCCTCCGATTGCTGTACACCGGAATAGATCGCGCCGCCGGCCGCAATGGCCGAGCTTGCCGCAATCGCGATAGGGATTACCGCCGCCGCTGCCATTATGACGCCCTCTCGTACCGAATATGCACGCGCCCGACATCGACCGGCACGAACCCGAGCCGCACCGCCCAGCGATGTGCTTCAAGATGCCCCACGGCAACGAAAGCCTCAATCGCCGGCCATTCGCGATCACGCGAGACACCCCGCAAAAACTGCCAGACGCCGCGATGAATCGTTACCCAATACCGGCACGAATGCCGGGCGAGGAACGCCAAGCCATGCCCTTGCCGCCGTTCTCCGAGACGCCGATGCACGCAACCGGGTCGGTGTCGTTGACAAGCACGGTGTAGGCGTAAGGCGCCGCCGCGCACGCTGCCGCCGCTTCGTCGATCCCGCCGAGCACGGCAAACGCTTCGGCCTCGTGCTCGCGCGCATCCATGCGCTCAAGGTGCCACGGCTCAAACGGGACGATCCGCGCGGTCATGTTGCTGTTCCGTTCGCTGCAACTTTCGCAACTTTCGCAACTTTCGCATGGGCGGTCATGACGAAGCCGATTCCATCAGGAACGCCATCGAGCGCACCTCGAACGGTGCCGGCAGCCGGTGCTCAATCAGCAGGTTGTATCGGTCGTCGTAGCTGGACGCCGGCAGCGCAGTCGCCTCGCTGGTGAAGATGTCAACCGGCTGATCCATCTGCCGCGTCGCCACCGCATCGAGCGGGAATAGATGATCGCTGTCAGGGCCAACCCAGCATTGCGTGCCAGGCATGCCCTCGACCATTACTTTGATGATGCGCCGCTGCCGGCCGGCAGTCGTGCCATCTTGCGATCCGACATCAGGCAGAATCGGCTTGACGCGAGCCACAAACTCGAGCCCGACATGCACGACGGAAGCCGGCTCGTCGATCGTGATCGCGCCGCCGGTCACCACCTCGGCCGGCAACACCATGCCATCGGCGAGCACTTGCACCGTCGCCCCCTCGAGGTGGCCGAGGCCGCTGATCGTCGTTGCCGGAGCGCCGCGATAACTCAGCCCGCAATCAACGTAGAACGCATCGCGGATGTCATCGCCAAGGGTGAACCGCGGATCGAAGCATTCGACGAACCGCCGCGTCTGCCCCCCGACTGTCCGACGCACGATCAACCAAACCTCGTCATCTGGATCGCCCGGAATGCTGGCCACGCTCTCGACCACGCCGGCTGTAATGTGCCGATGCCAGCCCATCACCTGATGCTCCGGCAGCCACGTGCAGGCGGCGAGCTGGCCGTCTTGCCGCGCTACCCAGATCGTTTGCTCGCGCTCTTCCTGAAACGCCCAATCGACGGCCGGCGATGTTAGGACATGCGTCGCCAGGACGTTCAGATCTTCGACGTCATAGCCGTCGACCCGCGTGCGCGCATAGTGCAGGGCCCGGATGCTGCGGCGGCTGCGGTGAACGTACACCAGCGCCGTGCCGATGCGCTTGGCGCCCAGCGTCTTTGCGGCTCCCGATCGCGATTCCAGCGACGCGGCAACAGCGGTCGGCGTGATCGTCGGATCGCTGATGCCGGACGAGACAACCCACGTTCCGGCATCGGTTCCAATGGCGATCGCCTGGCCGAATGTTTTGATCCACCGCGCCTCGTGCACGTCGTCCTCAAGCAACGGGTACGAAAGCGCGTCGTCATCCTTGGTGCCGAGCGTGAAGTTGTAGAAGTCCGCCGAACGCGAAAACTCGATCCGGCCCGGGTCGGCCGGCATGCCGCCAAACGCGAACCGTTGCTGATGAAACCCGGCGCACGATGGATATCCTCGGCTTCCGCCCCACGCCGGCGAGCGCAGTTTCCACCCGCCGCCGCCTACCGCCGTCGTCGCACTGAGCGGCGAGCGGATGATGCCTGACATTGCCGTAGCAGACGACCAGCCGGTGAGTTCGATAAACCCGCCCGCGATATCAACGAACTTGCCGACGTCAACCGTGCGAAACCCGCCCGTTGCCAAGGTGAGCGTGACGACGGAGCCCACCGGGTCTTTCTTGTCGGGAGTGCATGCCGTGTTTGGCGAGCCAACAATGCGCCACTGTTGAGCACCGAACGCCAGCGCCGGAAACGGCCGATTGACCTGAGCGGTCACAACGTGCTCGCTTGAATAGCCGATGATAGTTGCCTGTCCGCCGCCTGCCTCAACCAATCTATCCACGTCGCTGGGTAGGAACGCCGACGCAGCGCTAAGGGTGACCGTGCCCGTAGCCGCAGAAATGACCAGCGCCACAAGGAACTCATGCCCCGGCTCGTACGTCGCTGGCGGCGAAAACGGCAGATCGGAGAGCACCCATGCAGTGTGTCCGGTGCGGGTCAACGCACGCGGCGGGTGAGCGGCATGGAACAGGTACAGCACGTCGAAACTCTGCGTGTACGTGAGTTCGAGCACATCCGCCTCCGAATACGGAGACGCCACCTCGTAGGCCGCGCTGCCCGAAACAATCTGCGCCTTATCCTTGTAGAACCGGAAATATCCCGCTCCGGCCTCGATCATATATGCCTGCGTGGTCGAGAAGCGGAACGGGATCAGACGCGATCGGCCGGCGTGAACCTTCGTCGACGCAATGAACCGCGTGCCAGGCCGCTTGCTCAATCCGCCTTCCTTGCGGACGAACATGTTTTCCAGCAGGTAGCATCCGTTTTCTCGCGCCGTCAGGCCAACGCGGGCGGCAAGCAGCGGGCTAATCTCCCCGCTGTGAACGAGTTGCGCAGGATGTTAGCGCGCGCCATTGGCTACACCCACGATTCAGGGGCGAACTGATTGACCCACGATCCGACTTGCTGCGCTTGCGGCGTGCCCTCCGCTCCGTCCACCGCGGCGGCATCAACCAGCGCCTGCCGGTAAAGCTGATGCATCGCCTGCATGGCGGTATCCGATCCAGTGATGCGGCGGGCGTTCGTCCACGCCCATCGCAGCCCGACGACGGCGGCGAGCAGGCCGCTCATCTGAATGTCTTCGCCATCTCCGATCGGTTGGCCGGATGGCGAGACGGCAAGGTTTCGCGTGTACAACACGTCGAGCGGCGCCGGCGCATTGGTCATCAGCCGCCGGCCGCGCCGTGTCCATGGGTCGCTACGCTTGATCAGCCCGCGCACCCGCAAGCAATCGCCGGGGAGGATGAACTGCCGGGCGTAGTCTCTCGGCGCGCTGACTTCTGCCGCCAGTGTCGCCGTTGCCGTCGCGTCGTTCCACACGTCAAGCTCAAGAACGGCTTCCATCGTGGCGCGGAACGTCGCGCGGGCACAAACGGCGGCGGTCGATTGTTCCTCGAAAGAACTAATCGGCCGCTCGCCGAGCGCCTCAATCCCGATGTTGACGATATCAATCGGTGTCACCGGGATTTTCCCCCTTACGCGAAGATGACGTGGCCCTTGAGCGTAGCCGCCGCCGGGATGTATCCATTGCCGGGTGCGCCGGCGACAGTGGCGTTGACCACATATCCGCCGACAGAATCCATCGCCACGTTTAGCGGGATGAACACCTGTCGCGGCTGCGGAAACGTCCAGGTCCTCCTTAAACGCGGTCGCCAGCGCGTTGACGGCGGTCGCGTTGTCGCTCTTCGTGTGGGCCTCGTACCCGATATCGAGCACGCGGCTTGAACCGAACGCCGAGCACGCCACCACCATGCCGATGACGGTATGCTTGCCGGCCGGCATCTTGACGAGCCCCTGTGTCGATGTGGCGTCGCCAGCCGCAGCGCCTTGAGTGAAGTCGAACGGCTGGACCTTTAGGTCCATTGACGCTTGAGTGCGGGTCAAAGCCGTGGTGAGCGTGCCCTCCTGCGTCTTCAGGATGGTGGATCGCTCGGTTGTAACTCCCATCTTGGTAACCCTTTCCTATCAGCCGTGGCTTACGCCTCGGAGCATTTGACCTCGGCGATCATCTTCTCTTCGGCACGAGCCGCCCCGAACTGAGCGTGCGCGTGCGCCTGCCACGGCAGGCCTTCCCAATCCTTGCGCTGGGAAAGGTCAGTCGTCAGCTCACGGGTAACGCCGACGCGCATGCCCATTGGCATCCACACGGGGCACCGGCGGTAGGAGTTTCCGTCCACCGGTAATCCCTGATAATTGTGGAAGTCGATGTTCAGGTAATTCAACCGGCCGGTGCGCTCGAACTGCCCGAGCAAACTGTCGCGGTCGGTCACCTTGTCATCGTTCAGCATGTCTTTGAGCTGCTTGGCGGTGATCGCCATATGCAAGCCGTTGCCCGGCCCGTCGTCCATGATCGCTTCCTTCTGGACGAACAGAGCAAAGACGGCGTTCAGCTTTGCGCGGTTGAGTCCGGTGGCGGCCGGCGTGCCGCTGTTGACGACATCGACGGCGATGACCTGGCCCGCAGGGAACGTGACATCAGTGTCATCGCCCGGCAGCGTCTTGCCGCGCTTGACGGCGGCGAACATCGCAGCGACGGCAACCGAATCCTTGCGGCGGTTGTACGTCATGGCGATCTGCCGCATCACCGAACTGGTCGGATCGGTCAGCCGCACGGTGTCGGAGAAATACGGCCAGTGCTTCGTGAACTTCCACGAAGCGGTTTGCAACCACCGGCGGGTGAACTGCAGCTCGCTAACGGTGATCGGCTGATAGTCCGAGCCGGGAACAAACGGCAGCGGGTCTTCAAACGGCGCGATTTCGTCGAAGGAAAGGCCCTGCTCTGCGTCGACGTTGAACTGCTCGCAATACTGCCAGATCCGGCTCGTCTCCTGCTGCAGCAGCAGCCGCAGCCCGTCATGGTAAGCAACCTGCACTTGATTTTCAGTAGGTCCGAGTGCCATAGCACACCTCGCGTTGATCCAAACTGCTTGCTGTGGTTGGGTTGCCCGCGAGGCGCGGACCCGGTTAGTGGTAGGCTAGTTTTCCAGACCCGTCTTGAACGGGTTGCCCGGATTATCTCTTAAGCGCGAACCCGCGGATGATGTATCTGCCGGTTCCCGATTTCGTAAACGTCCCGCCGCCGATCGTGCCGGCGAGCGGCATGTCCGCTATCAGCAGGAACAGCCGCATGGTATCGGCCGTCGCCTGCGAGGCCATTGCCCATTTTCCGCCCGTCTCGCCAGTGAAGCCGGGGACTGTTTCCGACGCGGAGAGCGCGCCGAATTGCAGCGCCAGCCGGCCCGGCGCGGCTATCGTCACGGGGGCGTCAGTGATCGAATTGGCTGCGCCCGAGACGACCGCGGCGCCGATAACTGACGCCGGATTAGCGTTGCTGAACGCGTGAATAACCGATTGCTGCGTACCGGCCGCCGTGCCACCCGCATTGGTAATTGATACGGTGCCCGTTTCTGTCCCGTCGGCGACCTTGCGATGTATCCATTGCCGAGTGGTGCCGGTCGTGTCCGCATAGAACAGTTCCCAGCCATCGGGAAACGTGTATGTAGCAGCCGCCTGCGTTGAGTTGTTCATGTGCGCTGTCTGCATCAGCAGCACGTCGCCGGCCTGTGCCCGCGGGAAGCCGGGCGTTATCGCGACATTGCCGGCAACACGGCTGTACGCTCCGCTGCCTTGGTACATTGGCATCGGCGGGATGCCAAGGCCGAAGAAGCGCGGGGAGAAGTACCGCGGGGCAAAATGCCGCAAAGTCACAAGTTCGTTCAGCACGCCCCGATCATCGGGCGGGCGGCGGAAATCAGTGAACACATTGCGGCGCAGCATCGCTATTTCCCGATGAGCTGCAACACGAGGCCAGTATCGCCAGCCTGGTAGTCGCCAGTCGCAACGCCGACGTCAAACTCGTAGACGTCCGGCAGCCCGGTAAAGTGTGTCACGAGCGACCCGGCCGAGCCCATGTCAGCGGCGACGATCTTCTTGACCGTATCCCATGCGCCCGCCACGCCATCATTCGCGGCCGCCTTCAGCCGCTGGCGGAACGTGACGACTGACCCGGACGTAAGCGCCGACACAACCGTCAGCGACAGTGCGCCATCAGCCGGCGAGACGGCGCCGGCGGTGGTGCTCAGCCACGTGTTCTGTGCGGTGACCGCTATGCGGTTTTTGTCGGCCAAGTCTACCTCCTATGCGCCGGCAGCGATCTTGCGCTGGATGGCGGTTTCCCACTGTGCACGAGCCTGGCGCTGCGCCTCTGGACCGCTCTTGCCTTTGATGCGGCTTTGGAAGTCCCCGTCGGCAATCAGCCGGTCAACCTCGGATGCCGCACTTGCTGCGCCAGCACCCCCGCCAGGAGTCGCGCCGTCCTCCGACGTGTCGCGCCCGATCGCCGCGAACATCTTCCGGAACGTCGGGTCGGCGTCGAAGCCGTACTGCTTCAGCCAGTCGCGGAACTCATCGCCGCCATACTTCGACACGGCGCGATCGGCCAGAGCGGTGCGGGTGTCGTATTCCGGCCCCCACTCGCGCCGCAACGTCGCCTCGCCATCTTGCGCGCGCTTTGCCATCTCGGCTTCGTGGTTGCGCATCGCCTCGACGTTGGCCCGATGCAATTCTTCATTCAGCGTCTGCACCGCCGCCGGCGCGAGCCCGAGCTTATGAAAGACGGGAAGCCGCGCCTTGATCAGGTTTTCGTCGTACGGGTAATCGTCGGGCAGGTCCGCCGGCTTCTCCAGCTTGTAGCCGTCGGGCGTCTCGGGGCGGCCAAGCGCCGCATAAATCTTGTCGAAAGCGCCTGGCGCCTTGGGATCATCCGGCAATCTGACGATCTTTTCTGCCGGCGTATGCAGCAGCTTCTCGGCGTTGATGTACGAGCGCGCGACGTGCGGCAGCGCTTCAGCAGGATCGCCGAGCTTGTCCCATCCTTTTGCGGTTGCAGCGATCTTCAAATCATCCGGCCACGCCCATGCCTGCGCAGCGGGTGCTGGCGCTTCGGTGGTGACCGGTGGCGGCGGCGCGTCGGTTGTCGCAACTGGTGCGGCCGAAGTAATCTCAGTCAAAGAACTCTCCATCTTTCACGTGGCCGTAGACGATTTGCTGCACTTGATCGTTGTCAAGCGCCATTTGTTCGGTGATCCACAATATCACGCTGCGCTGCCCTTCGCGATATGCACTCTCGTGCGTGTCCCCGGCGCAATAGGTGGACCCGATTGCACGAAAGCGCGCCGCCAGATCAGCCAGCACCCACTTACCGGAGCCATCGGCAAATGCGCCCCGGTAGATCGAGGCGCGGCGCCGGAGCCTACCCAGCATAGGTGCTCTCCGCGTCCGCGGCCAACTTGGCAACGGTGGCGCCGGTTATTGCGGTCTGCCCCAGCGCAGCCATCTGCTGCTGCTTGGCCTCGGCCTCGCGCATCGCCTGCACACGCTCACGCGATGCCAGCACCTTGAGCGGCGCCCCGAACGCCTTGGCTAGCTCGCGGATCGTCTCTTCGCTATCGACCACGGCAGCGGCGCGCGGATCGAACTGCGCCACAAGCGCTGCGCCTTCCAGCGTGCGCTGAATGGATTCCGCAACCGCCAACTCCTTGCCCTGTGAGATGACAGAGCGGAACTCAACGTCGTAATCTGCGAATGATCCCTCTTGCGGCGGCTCGATAACGCCCGCGCGGATCAGCAGCCCGAAGAACCGCTTGCCGGCCGGCTCGGCCATCTCTTGCTCGAGCCGCCCCACCGGTGCGCCCATGCGCCGCGCCATCTGCTGCCGGCGCCCGATCCATTCGGTTGCCGTCATGTTCGGCGACTCGGGCGGCTGAAGCAAAAAGTAGAAATATGCCTCGCGGATCGCGTTGCGCCGATCGTGCTCGTACTCAAGCAGGAACGGCAAGCCTTCCGCCGACGGCCACTTCCGCACCTCGGCATTCGCCGCCGCGACGTTGGTAGAGTAGCTGTGCACCGCGCCTGGCCGGCGCGCTTGGCTCAGTCCGCGGCGGAACATGCCATCGGGCACGTAGACCTCGGGCTCCGCGGTGTACTGTCCGGCCTTGAGATTGGTTCGGCCCATCGCGTTGACGCGGATCACCTCGTCGAGCACGGTCATTCCAGGCGACCAGCCATAGGCCGAGCAGCCCGAGCGATCCCAACGCGGCACGACAAAGGGGAACTCGATAAACCCGCCCTCGTCAAGCAGATGCTTAGTGTCTTCCTCGATGTAGACGCTGGCCCAAGGCATGCGCGTCCGCGATGCGCCTGGCACCTCCCAGCGCGGGTGCACCGAATGCAGGATCGTCACCTTCTCGCCGGGATACTTTTCCAGCCGCTGCCGCACCCGTGGCGACGCGCGATCGCCCCACGTTTCGACCACCTGGCGGACGGTCATCGGGTAGCGCCGCATGCGGGTATCAACTATGCCGTACGCGTTTTCGCCGATGACGATTTCCGACGCCGGCTCGTATTTGCAGATTAGATGTTTGCCGGGGACATCGCTGATGAACATGCATCCATGGCCGAGCCCGGCAGTGGAGCGCAACACCGATTGCCGCGCCGTCGTCCAACCCGAGCGCGGATGATCAATCGCGGCGTTGAGGTTATGCGTCGCGTACGCCGCCCACTCAGCAGCATAGCCGCCCATCTCCATAGCGCGATCGTCACGCGGCACGACTTCGAACGGGTCGCGCCGAAACAGCATCTCATCGAGGCCGGCGACGAGGTTGTCCAGCACCTCACGGCCGGTGTCGTCAACAGTCGGCGACGTCGGCGGACCGTCTGGATTGACGCCCCAATTTTCCGCCTCCTGCGGAAAGAAGTAGCGCACGAGCTTGCGCCACTTGTCCTCGCGCGCCGATCGCTCGGATAGCAGTTCTGACCACCGCTGAATGATGCTGTTGGCGGTGTCTGTCATTGGCCGAGCAGCACCTTTGGGGCGGTCGGAGCCGGGTTGACGAGCCCGAAGCCACCGGTGACCAGCGTGCTCGAGCGCCCGGCCGCCAGGCGGTTGCGCTTCTCCTCGAGGCGCCGCGCCTCGTTCGCCGCAGTGTCGTCAACAACCGGGACGGGCGGCGGTGCCTTCGGTGCCTTCGGTGTCCCGCCCATCATCAATGCTCCATCATGTTCCACGGCCGGCGCGTGCCCGGCCACTCGTCAACAGCCGCCGTGATCGGCCGGTGCATGGCGCCAATTCGGAACGCGTCGCATCCGTGCGAGGACCAATCGTGGTGCGGAACGTCCTGATATGTCTGCCGCTTCTCGTCGTACTCACGGTGGTACTGGCGCAGCGCTGCAATGCCGCGCTTGCACCGCTCGGCATCGAACCAGCACCGCGGCAGCATCCGACGCACCTGGTCGATACCGTCGGCGCGGTATCCCTTCTCCGAGAGCGGGATCGTAGATTGGATTGTAGGCTGCACGCCCAGGCCAACGAGCGTGGCGGCGCGCGTTTCGCCGACGCTGATGTCCCGGCTGCGGGTGTCGTGCGGCATCACGTGCTCGCCGTAGAGATACCCGCACTCGGCGGCGCGTTCTTTCAGCATCTTGGCGTAAAACGGCAGGCCCTCGCCGCTCGCCTCGAAATAGTCGATGAGATGCACGGCAGCGCCGACGCGCTGTACGAACCAGATCGCGGTCGCATCGCTGATACCCAAATCCCACCACGTCTCGACCAGCTTTGCGGGGTCGTGCGGGACTTTGGTGATGCGGCCCTCGTCTTGAGCACGCGTCATCAGCCGGCCGTAGTATGCCCCCGGCATCGCGGCGGTAAAGTCGCAGAGGTATTCCTGCCTAAAGCGAGCATCGCCTTCCTCGTCGCCGAACAGGTCTATCAGTTCGCGGCGCTCACGCTCGAGCGTAACGTCCGAAAACACGCCCGTCTTGGTGGCAGGCAGAATTTCGCAGTACCAATCAGGATCGTTGCGCGCCGCATCGAACATCGAGGCCGCATGATTGAGGCCGCGCGGGGTGGTAATGAACAACGCCCAGCCGTCGTTTTCGGCCAGGATCGGGCGCAGGAAAGCCCAGCTTTGCGGATCAGCCAGCGCCCATTCCGAATAGACGATGCCGATTGGCGTGCTGCCGACGAGCGAATCGTAATTATCCGAGCCGATCAGTTGCCAGGTCGAGCCGCACTCGAAGTCGATCATCATCTCTTGATCGCGCGTGCGACTGCGGATCGCCGGCGGAAAGGCCTCGTCGATGCGGCGCAAGCCAGTGTGCGGGTTGATCGCGTGCCAAATGGCCTTGCGTGCCTGCGCCGCTTCGGGAAGCATGTGCCAGTAATTCCCGATGCGATTGTGAGCCGCTACGGCGGTCCAGTGCATGGCGATCGCGTCTTTTCCGCTGCGGCGGTGCCACACTGGGATCGCGCGCTTACAGCCTGCCTCCATAGCTGCCCATAGCGGCCATTGGTACCGCCGCAATTCGAAGTTGTGCGGGAGGACGACCGGATCAGGCCGTCGCAGCGCCATCGCCATCTGTGCCCTCGGGCGGCTTGAACATGTGGCGAATGACCACCTCGGCCTTCAGCGGCTCGCCATTCTCGCCGGTCAGCGCAACGCGCTCCCGGTACTTGTTTGGATCGGCAGCCTTGAGCAGAAAGATCAGCATCGTGTCTGAATATTCGCGGATCAGGCCGACCTCGGCTCCCATCTGATACACTGGCTTGTCAACGCCGTCGTGAGCACGCCGGTACCCTTCGTCCTCCAGATTCCAGCACGCCACCTTGAGCGCTTCGGCCCAGGCGCTCGCAAAGTCTGCATGCTCGTGCCGCCAGTAGAGCGCCGTGCGGCGGCTGATGTTTGCCGCGATGCACGCGTCCTTGACTTTGCCGGTTTCTGCGAGCGCCTCGGCAAACTTCTCAATTACCTCTGGCGTGCAGCCGTGCTCTCGATCTGCGTAAGCCGGCGAAGGCGATACAGTGTTCACGCCACCCTCCTGGCGCCGATGCGGTGCCGCTTGCGGATAATCGAGATAGTGCTGCGCCCGAGCTCAGCCGCCATCTCCTCGTCAGTGAGGCCGGTCGCCGCCATCGTGCGGAGCAAATCCACCTCGGCCAGAGACCACCGCCGCAGCGACCCGGCCAGGATGCCGCGTTCTCGCATCCTGGCGATTCTGTGCTCTACCACTCGCGGGGAAATATCCAGCACATGCGCAATCTCAGTCATCGTCAGCCCGACCACCCACAAGGCAGATACACCGGCATCATGATAACTGATGGATTGCGCATTTGTCACGGGGTTTGGTCTACCGGCTGTGCTGCATGGCCCGCAGCATGTCCCGCGCCTTGCCGAGCTGATCAAGCGGCAGAGAGCGACAGATCTCCTCGATCTCGTCCTGCCACCTGATCCGCATCACCGCGGCACTGAGACGGTCCTCCGCCCCGGCCGGAGGGGCAGTCTCCCAGCGGTACAGCGTGGCGCGGTCGACGTGGAGCGCAGCGGCAATCGCGGCTCTGGTCAAGCCGCTCTGCGTCAGACGGGCCAGCGCCTCGGCAAAGGCGGTGGTCATGGCTTGCTCCTTTCCAGCAGGACCTTGACCAGCGCATCAGCTTCGGCGACGACATCCGGCGTGGCGTAACTAAGGTCGCAGAAGCCGCTCACCGAATAGCCAAGCAGCTGCGCGATCTGCATCTGATCTTCGGCCGGAAAGTCCATGCGCGCCAGCTCGTTTAGATCTAGCTGACCGGTGCTGAACAGATGATCGACGATCTTGTTCCGGCGAAATCTGGCGACGCCGTGCTTGTCAATCTCGATCGGCTGCATCGGGTGTTTCACGGCGCGTGCTCCTTTGGTTGGCCGGGCGATGATCTCGGCGCGGGTCATGCCGACACCTCGTGCGCCATCAAACGGTCGCGGAACATGCGGGCTCGCGCATCCCCCGCCGCAGCCCCCCATCCCGCCGCAGCCCCCACCCGCGCCCCCGCCGCAGCCCACGCCGCAGCCCTCGCCGCAGCCCACGCCGCAGCCCACGCCGCACGCAACTCATCGTCTGTCGCGTTACCGTCTGCATGTCGGCGCGCGACATCAATTGCGTTGCGGCTCCGATCGTCCGTCATCAGGTGGCGCACCGCGTCGGCGAAATCGCACGCCAGGTGCCGAGAGAACGAGTCTGCCGGCTCGATCGTTGCGCGAAGACACCACAGCGCGTCCTCAAGTCCGTTGCTGTCGAGCACGGCGGTTAGCGGGACCGGCTTATTGGCGCCGTGCTTGCGGACGCCACCAAGCGATTTAGCAAGCTTGGCGTAGCCCTCTTTGCAGGCTTCGTGCTCGCGCAATAATTCAAACGTTGTGTGCAGCATGTCATCATCTCCCGTTCCGATAGAGAGATACTACCAGATTGCGCGGCACATGCAACAGAAAAATGTTGCATCGCGCGATTATTTTATGCCGCGCCGGGGCGGATGCCGCCGCTGGTCTACCATCGGCGGCCGGCTTTTAGTGTCTCGCAATCACCCTTCCTTGTTGTCCGCCGAGCACGGGGGTTCTTCTTCCGCCTCGTCCTCCCTTCGCCGCAGTTCGGCATTCTGCCGCTCGATCGCCTGGATGACATCAACCGTCTGCTGAAAGCGCTTTGCGAGATAGTCAAGCGTCCTAGCCTGGGCCCGGATGTCGAGGGCGGCGAAGGCGGTTAGGATGGTGAGTTCGGGATCGTTGGTCATGATGTCGTGCTCCTTTCTGTTGCGCCGTTTGAACGAGCCTCCATAGGGATGGACCCACCCCTCAAAAGAGGGGCCGTCCCCAATGAGAGCCCCAATAAAGGGGGCTCATTGGGGCGTGCCCCATTGATGGGTTTATCCCTAGGCCAATTTCATTGGGGCAAACCCCAATCCGCCCCAATGAAAGCGGAATGAAAAAATCCATTGGGGCGCCTCACGTTGGCCTTTTCGAGCCGTCTACGAACAGCCCCTTGCGTGTTTCCCGCTTGCTGGGAGATTTGTGATCTGCAACCACGAGCAAGCCTGATTTTACCCACGCTTGGATGATCTCGCGGCATTGTCCCTCTGTCTTGTCGGGGGCTTGTTCTTGTATCAGGCGCCAGGCTGCGCGATCGGTCGCGGCGTTGGCGTTTGAGTAGCGATCTCCGTCCGGCATGCCAGCGTCGATATTGTCGAGGACGAGGTTGAGCGTTTCCTTATTCAGACCGTCCCATGTTTCCGGCGGCGTCCACGGCTCGACTGCCTGCACGTTATCTCCTGCTGGGTAGTCTGGCGTCTGGTTCCCGATTGGAATTGATGCGAGGCGATACCATCGGGCTTTTGATGCACGTGGCGCGAGGTTAGCTTTTGCGTCGTCGATGCGGATCAATCGGACACGATCGTCATCGAGCACGCCCATCTTCGATGCTTCGTCAGTCGTCATGCCGGTAACGGTGAGAGACACGCGAGCTGCTGCGACGATGGCGCCCGCACCTCGCGCCAGGTCCGCATCCCCGGGCGTCGCCTGCCCCTTGCGGTTGTGATGCAGGACGAGGCATGCGCAGTTGCACTTGTCGGCGATACGGACGAGCGCGCGCATCACCACGTCTATGCCGTCGTTGCTGTTCTCAGGGGCGCCAGAGAGCTTCACAAAGGGGTCGAGGATCACGACGTCGCTTCGGTGCCGACGGATTGTCTCTGCTATTCTGTCGGCGCCGCCGGTCTCTACGACATCGCCTGTTTCGGACATCTTGGTCAGGCTGACGGTTGAGCCGGTGAGGCAGACGACAGCGAGCCACCCGGCGCCGATAAGATCGATGCCGTGATGCATGCGCGCGGCCTTCAGGCGGCGCCGCATCTCCTCCATGTTGTCTTCTGCTGTGACGATCAGCACGCGCGATCGGTGATGCACCCTATCGCCTACCAGCGGCCTCCCGGTAGCTAGGGAAAGCGCCCATGCGATCGCGACGGATGATTTGCCGACGCCACCGGCCGACGCCATCACCGTGACGTATTGACGGCATAGCATGGTCCCGAGCAGCCAGCCGCGCGGCGGGATTGCGCCGAGGTTGAGGTCTTCGGCGTCCTCGTAGATGTACGATCCGCGCGTGTAGCCATAATCGACATCGATGTTCGAGATGCCGATGCCGGCGAGCGATATTGCTTCGCTGACGTCGTGCCCGTTGTAGGCGTGCGTTGATAGCTCGTCGGCGATCCCGATGAGTTGCCGCCGGCACGCGTCCGCCTTTATCCCGCGGGCATACGATTCGGCAACGGACGGCGTAACGCTGGAATCGGCAAGATGCAGCAGGTATTTCGGGGTGATCTGCGTTGAGTCGTCGGAGTTCGTGAAGAACGATCGCAGCGTCACCGGATCGGCGGCGTGACCGGCCTCGATGAGCTCGACGCAATGCGCGTAGATTTTCTGGTGCTCGACGAGGATGAAATGCTCTGCCTGCAGAACGGGGCTTACCTTGTCGTACGCCTTTCTGCCGAAGACGAAGATTGATCCGAGCACCGCAATTTCCGCATCGGTGTTGTGCGGGAGCCGGCGGTTGTAACCTCCGCGGTTGGCGGCAAGCATCTCCATCACTTCGCCTCCGCACGCGCGTCGGCAAGCCGCTCGCCGACGCTCATACGCACGCATGGCGTGATCGAGAGGTTCCCGTGCTCGTCAACGAACACGTGCCCAATCATCCGAGGCGTCATACGAGCCCCCAGCACATCGGGCGCAGAGCCACTCCCGAAACCATCCGCCGGCCGCGTCCTTGATCTCGCTCCACCCCACCCGCAGCGCCTCGTTCCTTGCCGCGCGCTGGCCCTCGCCCCACTGCCGGCCATCGACCTGCACAGCCGGCCCGGTCGCGGCGCACGAGACGCACGCGGCGCGGTATTCGAGCGGGTGCGGCAAGTCGGCCCCGAGCGCGGTGCAGGTTATTGGCATCACAAAGGGTGCTCGTCGAAAAAACAATCTAGCGCGCCGCTAAGTCCGTCAGTCATTGCGGCGTTGTACCCACGCATGTAGTCGCCCGTTTCTCCAAATTCGTCTATATCCCCCTCAGTCATACAGAAATTGTCCGCGCACCATTTTGCGAACTCTCGGATCATGTCTCTCGCTGCATCGCTTAATCTTGAAAACGCGTCATCAAACGCAGAGTCTTCCAACATCATCTCCATGCCCCCCTGCCATCATTTCGCGCAGCGTCGCGCACGCTCGGGCGTCAAAGTCGTTGTAGAAGACGCTCACTGCATCCCAAGCTCGGCCTTGATACGCTTCAGCAGCGCCAGGTCTTTCTCGACTTGTTCACGTGCTGCGCTGGTGCCTGCTCTTGTGGCTGCCGCCTTTTCTTTCCATTCCTCTGGCACCGGCTTGCCCTTGTTCCATCCACCCATCACATCTTCCCCGCTTCCCGGCACTGGCACGCGTCGCACCGGCACTGCTTCAGCCGCACGACCTCATCCCATCCGGCATGTCGCGTCGCCTCGGACGCCTGTAGCTGGGCGCGGATGGCAGCAAGTTCGCCGATCAGCCGATTGGCCCGCGCCCGCTCGTCGGCCAGGTCGTACTGCGCGCGGCGTAGATCGAGGTCGTTAGTCATTCGTCGGCGAGCCGCTCTAGCCACGAATGCTGCGCATCGCTCAGAAACATGCGGTCCGCATATTCCTCGTACTTGTCGCGCAAACCGACGAGAAATTCCTCCTCACGGGTCGTGCGCGCGTTGCTTTCGGCCGCGTCTAATGCGGACTCGAAATCTTCGGTCGTTTCGTAATGATCAAGCAGCCTGCTCACTTCCGCACCTCATTATTTGCGAGATACTCAGCCATTATTTCGACGACGCGCGCGACCATTACGATAGGCCACAGCGTCAGGATACCGGCGCGGCGCATGTCGTTGGCGAGCGTTGATGCCGGCGATAGGCACAGACACGCCGCCCAGCCGGCAAGATACCCAACATGAAGCGCCGCAATCATCAGAGCCGCCCGCGCTCGGAGAGCACGGCGATGATGTCGTTGATCTGCCGCTCTAGTGCGGCGGCGCGATCGCGGTGAGCGTTATTCGACGCTATGAGCGTCGCCTGCCATTCCGGGCAGCCGTCCGGCGGCACCGAAGCCCTGCGGCACACGTCGATCTCATCGAGCGCGGCCTGCACGCGTTCTGCGAGTGTCGGCATCTCATCCCACCATGTAAATGACGTTGGCCGTCGGCACGTGCGTCGGCGGCGAGACAAAGCGCCGCGCGCCGTCTCCGGGATCGACGTTGTGCGGGGAGTAATCCGGGGTACTCGCTGGCTTGGAAACCGCCGGCCACGGCAGCGACATCCAGCAGGCGTTCTCCGGTGCGACCTTCCGAGCCGACTGAATCGTCAGGCCAGACGCCACGATCTCGATGATACGAGCCGCGTCGTTTGGTCCGCCCGGCCGGCGCACAACGATTGCGCCGCTTTTGCCCAGCCGCCATATGATCGTCGCGACGCTGCTACGAGTTAGCCCGGCAGCGGCCGCTATCTCGGTATTCGTCGGGCAGGGCTTGCCAGCTTCAGCGGCGGCGACCAGATGGGCGAGCACGATGTCTGGCTGCATCATGCCGGGGCCCCGTTCACCAGGCCGTGAATCTTGATCGTGTAGTGTTCGTAATACGGTTGGCCCGAGCGCCTGCACCGGCTCGGCTGTCACGGTGGTTACGCCGACTGATCGCCATGCATCCTCGATCATGCGGCACAGGATCAGCGCGCCGTCGTGCCTCATGAAGTCATGCGTCTTGTACAGGCTCGGCGCCGTCGCCGGTATCGGCGGAACGTTCGTTGCTATTGCGGTCATTACTTTCCTCCGAACAGTTGCATTTGGTTGCTAATTGCCGCCAAGTGGCGTTTAGCTTGCTCGAAATAAGACCGCTTCAGCTCAACCCCGACAAATCGCCGGCCTTCTTCAAGCGCGACGACGCCCTCGCTGCCAATGCCCATAAACGGGGAGATCACAGTGTCGCCGGGGTTGCTCCACATGATGATGGATCGGCGGATGACATCGAGTTGCAGCGGGCAGACGTGCCGTTCGTCGGCGTGGTCTCGAGCCTGGCGCTGAGCGACAACCCCGCCCAGAACCTTGGTTTGATCAACGGTCATCCATACCGGCGACGCCCACTCTTGCCACTGCGATAGCGGGAACTGCTCTGGCGTGTGGCGAATTGGCTGCGGGTTGTCCCCCGGCTTGCGAAAGATCATCAGGTAATCGGGGAGCCCCGGCGCAGACATGGAACTGTCTTTACACAACTCGCCGTAGAGCAGATTGCGCGAGTGCGTCCGCCCCTGCTCGACGACCGGGCATTTCCAGATTGTCACGCGGCGATAGAAGATGAACCCAGCGCGCTCGTGCGCTTCTCGGATTTGGTCGGAGAACGGCTTGAGGCCGATATAGCCGTCTTTCCATTTGCGCGTCGGGAGGTCGGAGCAGTGTACCGCGGCAATGCGGCCAGGCTTCAAGACGCGCAGCAGCTCGCGGGCCATGAAATCGTAGTGCGAGAAGAACTCTCCGTCGCTCCCGCTATTGCCCATGTCGGCAACGCTGTCTGAGTAGACGAACAGATCGCCAAACGGCGGCGAATAAACGCTATGCCCTATGCTGTCGTCAGGTAACTGGCGCAGTATTTCGTGGCAGTCTCCATTGTAGATTGACGCGTCGCCTAGATGCGCGTCGTCAAGGCACAGCACCGCCCTATCGGCGCTCGTCATCGAGCAATCCATGATGGCAATCTCCCGTAATGAGTGGGGGTATATTCGGCCATTGCGCACGATGATGCGGATCTGTTGCGCGCCATCGCTGCGGCCATTTCCGCCTGCATGCGCTTGTGATCGGCCTCTTTTCGAGCGAGCACATCGTCTGCTTGGCGCTCACTTTCATCAACGATGAGATGCGCGTGCACCTCGCGTTTCTGGCCGAACCGGTGAAACCGCTTCACCGCCTGAAACCATTCCTCGTAGCTGAATGTCCGGCCGATAAAGGCCGTGCGGGCGCAGTGCTGGAGGTTAAGCCCGTGGCCGCAAATGCCGGGCTTGGTGACCAAAACGCGGGCTTGGCGATCAATGAACGCGGCGATCGCCGATTCCTTGTCTTCGATCCGCATTGACCCGCGCACCTCGACGGCGCCCGGTATTCTGGCCATCAGCTTCTTTGCCTCGTCGTCGGTATTGCACCAGCAAACCCATGCCTCACCCGGCTCGCCGTGCACTAGGCCGGCAACCAGGTCCGCACGCGCATCGGATGTCTGCCGCTTTGCTGCGAACATTGAAGTCGCACTTGTTGCTGCCGCGAAGAGCTCGCCGTCCTTTGGCTTGATTGCAGCGATCGCCGGCTTATGGCGGATAATCTTCAGCGGGGGCAGTTCGTATCCGTCGTCAGAGAACCCCATGTCGCTCGGCATCACAGCCATGCGAGCCCACGATGCGACCCAATCCCAAAATGCCGAAACAGCGTGCCCCTTGAGCCGCCATTTCTGTGAAGCTGTGCTGGTGTCGTTGACAAACCACCGAGACAGCATCTCTCGATAGTCGAGCACGCCGAGGAACTCAGACTGAGTGCCTAGCTCCATATGATCGTTGGGCGCCGGCGTCGCGGTCGCGGACAAGCGGAACCGATGCCCAGCAAATGCTGATGTCAGCAGGCGGGTGGTTTTCCCGCCGAAAGCCTTGATAGCGGACCCTTCGTCTATGCACACTGACCCGAACGCGTCGGGGTCAATCTTCTCGATGCGGTCGTAATTGCAGATGCTCAGGCCGTCGCGCACGTCTGCCATGCTGCGGATCACGCGGGCGTCATATCCTCGCGATGTCCCTTCGCGCTCAAACTGCATGGCGACGGCCAGCGGGGTTAGGATAAGTGCCCGGCCGTTCGTGGCATCAGCCGCGTGCCGGCTAAATTCTAGCTGGACGCCAGTCTTTCCGAGGCCGGTCGAAAGAAAGGCGCCGGCCCGCCCGCGGTGCAAAGCAAACTCCGCCGTCGCGGCTTGGATCGGGAGCAGCCAATCCGCAAGTTCCGGCGTGCGTGTAAGACCTGTTGCCACGTGCGCCGGGCGCTTGCTGTCCAAGAACGCCGCGTACTTCGACTTCGCGCCGCCGAACCACTCCCGCACCCCCTCGTGCCCGTCAGCCGCTAGCCTGCAGGCTTCGTGGTACGTCGCCATCGCGTCGTCTTTCGCCCATGCTTCGGTCACAGCGCCAGGTCCTTTCCGCCCGAGCGCACCCGGCGGCCAAATTCGCCGATTAGGCACGCCTCGGCCCGATCGGCGTGGCATTTCGCTTTCCAATGATGCGCGTGTGACGGGAACAGTTCGTTAGCCCGCGCGATGACGAGCGACTTGTCGCCGGGCTTTTCGGCGCGCCTGATGCCGAGTGCATTGCGCCACGTCACCGGCGAGACGAGCGTCATCGGGATAAAGTGAGCGGCGAGAACGCCGCGGATCGCGCCGAAGACCTGGCCGAAGGCGAACGCCTGAATGGCGCCGTCTGTCGGCATGGCGCCGACGCGCTCTATGAAGGCGTGGTCGATATGACCGGCTGCGTCGATGAGCCGGGCAAACTCGTACGCATCAAGCTCGCGGCGCTTCTTGTCGCTCTTGACGACCACGGTTGTCGGCAGGTCGAGCACGAGGACGGGGGTGCCGTCCTTGACCAAGGCAAAGGCGCCGTTGACGCCTGGGTCACAGCCAAGCACAATCATGTGTCTAGCACCGCGAATAGATCATGCTGCCCGGATGCTGAAGCAGAATACTTGACGGTCAGCATAAAGCCGGCCGCAATGATGAGCGTGACGATCGTTGCCGCCGGGCCGACTACCCACCGCCAGCCGGCCGGCGAATCCAGCCACGACATGAGCTCGCCGAAGCGGTTGCGCTTGAGCACGCTCATGGCCGCCCCCACTTGGCGCACGCCTGGTCGAGCGACGATCCGCGTTGCACGGCGGTCTCGTAGCCGGGCACGGCGGCGCGCATCTCGTTGCAGTCGATGGCGATCCATCCAGACTCGTGCGTCTTGACGTCGGCGGCGAACACGGCCACGTGCCCCTTGCCGTCTGTCGCGACGGACGCGGCATCGAAGCAGTTGGTGCCGAGGCACCACCAATCCGGCTCGGCCGCGGTAGCCACGCCGGACGCAAGGGAGAGGACGGCGCAAACCTGCGCCGCCCGCACCACGGGCATGAAATTCAGCCGCATCACATCCCGTCCGCGCGCTGAACCCACTGGTTCGCCAGTTCCCAATTGCCCTGGCGCGCCGCCTCAAAAGCAATTCGGTAGTTCTCACACTTGCCTGAATCGTCGGTCCACTCAAGCAAGCCGAACGCGAACTTATTGCCCTTGAGGCAGCCGCTCGCAGCGGTAGGCGCCTGTGACAGGCCTACCGCATATCCGGTATTCTCGTTCTTGGTCGAATTGCCGCCGGAACTGCCGCCGGTGCCGACCGCCGTGCCGCCTTCAGCCGCGGCGCCGGACTGTGATCCAGCGACGGCCCCGGCAACGGCCTGTGCGCCAGCAACAGCGATTGGGTTGGCTAATGCCGGGCCGGATACGATCGCCAGCAGCGCGCCGGCATAGATGCATGCTTTGTGCACAGTTCTCTCCGTGTATGCGGATAAAAAAATCCCCTGCGGCGACCGCTTGCGTCTCTGCAGGAGCAGTTGAGTGGGGAGTAGCCGGCCGAGGGGATCGGCCAACCTTGCCAGCCGAAGCGTCGAGCGGCGGGCAAGCACGTGTCGCGCTCCTAGAGCACGAAAAGGGAAATGTAGAAGATCATGCCGGCGATCGCCGAAGCGGCGCCGACGCAACCGAACCACGCAAGCCGGCTTTCGGCCTTCGCCTTCGGAGTGAGCCCCGGCAGATCAACCCGCACGCCGCGCCAGGACTGCGGAGCGTGCAGCGGAACCTGCGGGTGGTCGTCTGCGAGGTATGGCGTCATGCTGCGTCTCCAGCAGGAATGGCGGGCAGGTCGAAAAAGTCTTCCGGCCGAACATGACCGCCGGTTTCGATGCAAATGCGCTCAATAAGCTTCGGCGACGGCACGGCTTCGCCGCGCTCGATGCGAAGCACTTGACTCCGATGGACCCCAAGCCTTGTTGCGACTTGCGCCATCTTGAGGCCTTCCGCCTCTCGCCACTCTCTGAGTTTCATGGGCCAATTGTTGCGCCACACACAACATCAAGTCAAGCCCCTTTCTCCGTTGTGAGCAGCGCAACAATTTTTTCGTCAATCGCCGATTCTCGGTTGACAGATTGTTGTGTGTGGCGCAACATCACTCCCATCAGCGTTATCCATCGCTGACCCGGCGCAACGCCGGCAACTGCCCTGGCGCGGCTGATCTTCAGCTTCGCCGGGGCGCTTTTCGGGAGTGGTGGGCATGGGCATCGAAATCGCAATTGGTTTGGCATGGCTCGGCATCGTCGGCTGTGCGCTGAGCTTCTTCCGGGGCGTCGGGCGATGAGCGCATTCACCCCCGATTTCGCCCGCGAATGTCGCCAGTTGTGGGATCACCCGTGGTCGATCGCCTACGCGGTGCAGATGGTTGGCGACAACATGGCCCACGATTTCGAATGGCTATGGTTTGCCGGCTGCGGATCAGATCAAGGCGACTGGTTTACCGCCTATGTCCACCCGGAAGCGGAGTGCTGACCATGACCGCGCAAGAGCACGTGCGCGTCGCCGTCGCGCAGCACCGTTGGTCCGATCTGTCGGATTGGGCTGCGGCGCTCGCTGAGCTGACGCAGCTTTCCGACGCCGAGATCGAGGCGATCGCCACTGATGCGCAGAAAGGGTTAGCGGCATGACCATCACATCAGCAGACTTGCCGGCCATTCTTGCGGCGCATGGAAAGTGGCGCCGCGGAGAAGCGGGCGGTGCCGTGGCGGACCTGAGCGAGGCGGACCTGAGCGGGGCGGACCTGACCGGGGCGTACCTGAGCGAGGCGGACCTGCGCAGGGCGGACCTGACCGGGGCGAACCTGAGCGAGGCGGACCTGCGCAGGGCGGACCTGACCGGGGCGTACCTGAGCGAGGCGGACCTGAGCGGGGCGGACCTGACCGGGGCGTACCTGAGCGAGGCGGACCTGCGCAGGGCGGACCTGACCGGGGCGAACCTGAGCGAGGCGGACCTGCGCAGGGCGGACCTGACCGGGGCGGACCTGACCGGGGCGAACCTGCCTGCGTTCCAAGTCCCTCAAGAAGGCTCTTTGATTGTCTGGAAAGCCATCTGCGGCGGGATCGCAAAGTTGGAAGTCCCGGCCGGCGCCAAGCGCACAGCATGCTTGATTAACCGGAAATGCCGCGCCGAGTTCGTGCGGACGCTGGAGCTTGTCATCGCCGGCCAGCCGGAAGCGACTTCGGCGCCCGGCCGTAACGACGAAAAGACGGCATACACCATCGGCGAGATCACGCGGCCGGATAGCTACGACGACGATATCCGCGTCGATTGCACGCACGGGATTCATTTCTTTTTAACCAAGGACGAGGCGGAGAAGTAGTGACCATAAAAATCGTTCGCCTCGACGACGGCCACAACGAGACCAGCCTGACAACGCGCCAGGTCAACGTGCCCGAGATCGGCCGGTGCGTGCAGATCGAGGGCGGGTCGTTCTCGATCATCTTGACCGCCGCGCAGGCTCAAGAGCTCGCGATCACGCTTCTGAGGAGTGTCGACATGACAAAACTGGAGTTATCGTTCGTCAAAAACTTCGAAGCAGATGTCCATCTGCAGTACCAGCAGATGGGTTCGAAGTTGAGGAACACCGTTCGTACCAAAAACAACGTCACCGGGTCAAGCGTGGAATTTTTACGGCTGAATAGCGGCGGGATGGCCGTTGAATGCGTGATGTCAGACTTCTACGCGGGCGATTGGATTGACCGCATCGATGAATTGAAGACAAACATCAATGAGCAGCAGGTTGTCGCCAAAGCAGGAGCTTTTGCGCTCGGTCGCAAGACGGACGAGCTGATCATCAACCAGTTGGCCACTGCCACCAAGCTCGCCGGTGCCGGTACCGATGGACTGACCAAGGCAAAAGTGCTGGATGCCTTCGAAATCCTCGGCGAGATCGACGTTCCAGACGACGGTCAGCGCTTCGGCGTCGTCGGCTGGAAGCAGTGGAGCGAGCTGCTGAACATCGAGGAGTTTGCCAACTCTGACTATGTCGGCGAGGACGATCTGCCGTGGAAGGGAACCCAGGCGAAGCGTTGGGCAGGTGCTCTCTGGCTGCCGCATTCAGGCCTGCCAAAGACAGGAAACGTCCGCAAGTGTTTCTGGTACCACAAGACTGCGGTTGGCCACGCGATTGGCGCCAAGGTCAAGACCGATATCACCTGGCACGGCGATCGCGCCGCGCATTTCGTCAACAACATGATGAGCCAGGGCGCCTGCCTGATTGATCCGTCGATGGTTGTCATCATGCCGTGCATGGAACCATGATCCGCCGCACATCCTGGCGCATCGGCATTGCCGAGCGGGCGCCTGACGTCGCGACGGCTGCGGGTGCGCTCGGCAGCCTCGTCGCTGGGTTTGTTGTTCTCGCATGGGTGCTGTGATGACCATTACCCACTACCCCGACCTGCTGCAAATCTCGGAAGAATGGTTTGCCGCTCGCTGCGGCATGCTCACAGCATCGGAGATGAAGCACATCATCACGCCCACCGGGACGCCCGCGAAGAACGAGAAGATGCGGGCGCATGCGTACGAGCTCCTGGCGCAACGGCTAACTAAATACGTCGAGCCGGCGTATGTCAGCGACGACATGCTGCGCGGCCACGAAGACGAGATCGATGCGCGGCTGCTGTACTCTCAGAAGTATGCGCCGGTTCAGGAAATGGGATTCATCGTCCGCGACTTCGGCGACTTCAAGATTGGCTATTCGCCCGATGGCATGGTCGGCGATGACGGCTTGATCGAGATCAAGAGCCGGCGCCAGAAGCTGCAGATTGAGACCATTTGCTATGCCGGTGTTCCTCGCGAGCACATGGTGCAACTGCAGACTGGCCTTCTCGTGTCTGGGCGCGAGTGGGTCGATTACGTCAGCTATTCCGGCGGGTTGCCGATGGCCGTTTATCGGGTCGATGCCGACGATGCCATGCAGGCTGCAATCCTGGCAGCGGCCGAGGTGTTCGAAGACTTCATAGTCTCGGCGGACTACACGTTCCGATGCCAAGTGGAGACGCGCCGGTTCCACCCAACCGCGCGCAAGACAGAAACGGAAATGGTGATTTGATGTTCGCTGAGGACAAGACGAAGGAAGACCTCGAAGACTTCTTGCGCCGCCGGGGATACCGACGATGCGACATTCCCGCCTGCAACTGCGGGTCATTTCATGGCGGACATGCTGACGACCGGCTGCGGGAAATCGGCGACTACATCGAAGGCTGCGGCATGTGGCGCGGCACGATCCTAGATAGCATCAGGTTCGTCTTCCGCAATTACGGCATCGACTCCGAGGACGCAAACTAATGGACATGTCGAAATTCGTAATCCCGAAGTCGGATCAGCTAAACGCCGACGATCTGCTTTCTGGCCCGCGCACGATCACGATCACAAAGGTTTCCGGCACGGGCGCTGCGGATCAGCCGGTAGCGGTGCATTTCGAGGGCGACGACGGCAAGCCGTACAAGCCATGCAAGAGCATGCGGCGCGTGATGATCGCCGGCTGGGGCGTCGATGCCGCGCAATACGTCGGCCGGTCGATGACGCTATATTGCGATCCGAAGGTGGTCTTCGGCGGCATGCAAGTTGGCGGAATCAGAGTGAGCCACATGAGCCACCTGTCTGCGCCGCTCAACCTCGCACTCACCGTCACAAAAGCTAAGCGCGCGCCGTATCGCGTGCAGCCGCTTCAAGCATCCTCGGCGCCCCCCCGAGGCAGTGCCCCCGCCGCTGATCTTGACAACGAAAGGAGTGACGATCCGAGCGATGCCGGCAGCGGCGGGGACACTATCAACGCATGGGACGCGGGCGAGGTCGAGAGGACTGAGATATTCCGCATCCCACTGAGCAACACCGATGGCGAGACGCGGTTTTATTCCCAGGTTCCGGCCTGGTGCGAGGCGCTGGCGTATCTGGTCGATACCGGCGACTGGCACGCTGTATGGGAGGCGAACTCGGCAGCGCACGCCAAGATGGTTGCAACGATGAAAAACGCGACGATCCAAGGCCACCTGAAGGCGATCGCCGACCACGTGGACGCCACCCGCCGCGCGGTCGAGTTGGAGAAAGGGCCAGGGGCATGATGGACGAACACGAGCAGTGCAAGATCGACGAGAACGAATTGCAGGAGGATATGGAAGCCATCCGCGCCCGTGCCGCGACGTGGTTGTTGATGGCCCAACGAGCCGAGGCGGCGGAGGCTGAGCGGGACCGGCTGCGCGAGGCGCTGGCGGATGTGCGTGCAGTCTTCGTGAAGCTACACGAACTATGGGACTCCGATCGCGATGTGCACGCTGGCAAACTGGTGATCGCGTGTCTCGATCCGTCGATCCACTACAACCCGCTTGCGGGTAAGGTTGCGGCAGCTATAGCAAAGGACGAGGAGCGCTGCCGCGCTGCGCGCAGTGACGGTGAGTGCATCCATCCGGACTGCCCGCAACTGCTCGACGGTGAGCCGGCACGTTCCGGGCGCTCGTGCCCGCTTCCGTGGGGAGACGACGAATGACCAAGATCAGTGACGCGCGGTTGCGGGAGTTGCGCGAATATTTTGGCGCCGCCGGTGATTGGGTAGCGACAGACACATTGCCGACCACCCATGAAGTTCGGCAGATGCTCAACGAACTCCTCGCCATCCGCGCCGCCCGTGCGCAGTTACCCAGCGACGACATCGACCCTGAAAAGGTCTCTGTATGGTCTCACGCGTACTGGCGGGAGCGGGCGCTGATCGCGGAGAGCATCCGTGCGCCGGAAGGACTGCGGGAGCGGATCGCAGACGGCATTGCAGATGATCGATACGACGAGTCCGTCTCGGCCGGGGCTGTTGCCGACCGCATCCTCGCGCTGCTGCCAGTCATCAAGGATTCCTTGACTACTGCCGGTCCCGTGATGCCGGAGACGCCGAGCGAGCGGGCATTAGATGCAATCTACGCAGCCGGTGAAAACGATTGTGAGACGCTTTACACGATGCTCCGAGACGCCCTGATCGCCGAGCAGAAGGAGCGCGAGGAGTGACAAGCGCGGCATTCATCGATGGAAAGCTCCGAGAGCACAAGCAGGAGTTGTGCGGCGACCAGGAATGCTGTGGCGAGTGCGATGTCACAGCGCATTACGGGTTCTATGGTGGCTACGGCTTAGGCGGCATGGAGTTGTGCATGCGGTGCGGAGCGATTAGCAACTTTACCGAGGATCGCGACCAGTGAACATTGACGAAGCGGAACAGCGTCACGCGGCTATCTGGTTGGCGCCGTGGTGTAACGAGTGCGATCGGCTGTGCTATTCGGACGGACGGACGTGGTGCTGGGAAGACGTTTACGAGCCGTGCGGAGAGTGCGGGCGTAAGTCGGTGAAGTATGTCTTGGCTGAGGAATCGAAATGAACATCGACGAAGCGGCTAAGGCGACGCGGCGGTGGCTATGTGGTTACGAGTACCGCTGTGGGAGAGATGGGATTAGTGGGTGGGTGGTTTACGAGGCGGATGTCGAATCCGACGATGGCGTTCGGTTCCCGTCTAGGGAAGAAGCCCAAGCCGCCTGCGACCGCCTCAACCTCGCCGCCGTGCTGCGGGCGATCCGCGAGCCGAGCGAGGCTATGGTGACTGAAGCAGAGCGGGCGCACGGCCTGTGGGAGGGTTTTGTCGCAGAAGACGGGTGGCGCACCATGATCGACGCCGCGATTAAGGATGTCGAAGGGTGACCAGCGCCGCAAATACCATCGCAAATGGAGGCAGTGATGAGTGACGCTCTGTATGGATTAGGCGGCTTGCGCTTTTGGGGGGAGTCCGAGATTGAGTTGCGCGAAGCGTTCATGGCTAGGTGCGCAGCGGTGGTGCGGCGTACGCTCCTCGGGATTAACCCCGCGTGGCGGATGATCCGGGTAGAAGGGCCGTGCCTCGCCCCACGCAGCCACGTCAGTGCCGCTTACGGCGACGATGACGTGTTCGTCACGAACCACCATGCCGGAGGCGACCATTTGTGTCTGCGCGCAGAGACGACTGACAGCAGTTATTCCTGGGCGAGGAAGATGCTGAACGATGGGAAGGCCAAGATGCCACTGTGTGTCTGGCAGGCCGGCAAATCGTTCCGCCGCGAGACTAACGACGGCGCGTCAGCTGCGAAGCTACGGTTCAACGAATTTTGGCAACTCGAGATGCAGTGCATCTACGCGATCGGCACCAAAGCAGATTATCGGTCGCCATTGATTTCCGCCGTCAGTGCGGAGATCAGCCGGTTTACTGGCCGCCCGATCCGAGTGGTCGAAAGCGAACGGCTCCCGGCCTACTCGACCAGCACGCTGGACATCGAGGTCGACGGAAGGGAGATGGCGTCGTGCTCGATCCGCACCGATTTCTCGGATGGCGCGCTAGTGTGCGAGATCGCGATCGGCCTTGACCGTGTGGTCACGTTTGCCGAGGCTATGCAATTGCAGTGAGCCGGCGCCTTCCCAGCTACCGTGATAGCGGAATCACGATGCAAACTCTGCGTCGTGCTTGTCCCATGTGCTCTCGCCGAACCAGCGAACAGCGCGGTACATGACCTCGGCGAGCCAGAGCTGCGCCGCCGCTTTCCATCCGCCCGTGACCCGCTCCGAGGCAAGGCGCCGCATCAGTGCCAGGAACAGCAAGTCCGTGTGCTTGCGGCTGATGCGCTGGCCATTCGACAGAAACGGGCGATGTCGGAACGCATAATCGTGCCCGAGCGAGGCGGCAGAGAACACGCCCCAGCGCGGCACCAGCCAGCCGACGATGCCCGGCCGCGACGCGCCATCCCATCGGGTATGATCGGGGATCATCAGCCGCTCGCTGCGCCACGCGTCATCACCGTCCGTCCGCCATTCCCATGCGATCCACACAGCACGCGCGGTCAACCGGTGCTCGTCATCGCCGGGGATCGGAATGCTGTCGAAGTCGCCTTCGATGCGGACGTTACGAAGTCGCACGGGGTGATCCTCCATAGGCAAGGCCGTGGAAATAGGCCGTGCAGTAAGCGTCATCGGCTTCGGCGTTCATGCCCCATTGCAGGATCGGCTCATACGGCGCGCAGGCGATCCCGTCTTCCCACCCCTTGCGCTCCGACGCATCGACGAGACCAGGCCAGATGGCGATCATTCGCGCGGCTCCCGAATCAGATTGACGGGCTCATTCAACAAACCCTCCCGCCGCAGCGTCTCGACGATCGCGTCGGCCCAGATGTAGTCGACCGGCTCGAGCACATCGCTCGGCTCGTATCCGCCGCGCATCCGGGCGATAACGTCGATAACCCGCTCAGCGCGGTTCATGATGCGTCATCAAGTGCAGCCTGTAGCTGCGCTAGGGCCTTGCGGACGGCAGAGACAAGCGATGCGTACTTCGCGGCGTCGGATGTATCGACCGGCCCGACTTGCGCATCAGCGACCGCCGCGGCAACCCGAGTTGCGGCTCTGATGATCTTCTCGAACGCGTTGGCGTAATCCGCAATCAACTGCGCCCGGTCGAGGCCGTTGACGACGCGGCGGGCGTTGAGATAGTCGCAGCCATTGGCGTTGATGTAGTCGCCGATCTTCTTTCCGGTGAACAGGCCGCGCGCCATGCCGACGGCCATGATCGCGAAGGCCGTCTTCGGGTCTTTGGCGAGATCGGGATTGCCGAGCAGGTCGATGCCGAGAAGTTCCGAGAACAGCGTGTAATTGCGCCTGCCGGTAAGCTGCACGTAGCCGCGGCCGCGATAGAGATAGCCGTCGCCCGGCTGCGTATTGCCGAGCGTGCGGCCGATCGTCGTGTTGTACCCGTACTTGTCGAAGTACGAGCGGTCGCCGCGTTCCTCGATCGGCTCCCATGTGTCGGCGCATTCGTGCTTCGTCGTCGCCAGCAGGTAGGCGACGTTGCGGATATCAGATGGATCATCCGCCTCGATGAACCCGAGAAGCGTTTCGATCCCGTCAACCTGCGACTGGTTGAGTTTGCCGAACGCGTCGCGGTAGCCGGCGAAGAACGTCTTGCGGTCGATGATCACAGGCTACGCTCCTTGGCGTCGATCCTTGCGTCATTGCGCGTCTCGCGGATCGTATCGCCGAGCACCATCGTCTTGAGCTTCGATCCAGACGACGACCCGAAGTAGTATGCCAGCACCATCGCGTAAGCGCCGGCCACCTGCCCAATCAGCAGGTAGATCACATCGCCGTTGTCCTTCGGAGGGATCACGAAGAACAGCGCCCCTAGGACGATGAAGAATCCGACAACGGCCACGGTCGCCAGTACGGCCGGCACGCGGTCCTTAACCTCCACCTCCCGCTTGCGGGCACTATCGCGATCCCCGGCCGCGATCCGCTCTGAGTCGATGCCAAGCTCGGCGATGCGCGTCTTAAATGCGTTGTCTGCCTGCTGCAGCGCGACGTATTGCTCGGGCGTCAGCTGCCCGCTCTGCAACACGCCGGCCAGCTTCTTCTCCTGCTCTGCCGGCGATAGCCCCTGCACCTCGTCGGCCGGGAAGATCGCCTCAAGCAGCGCGGCAACGCCCGCGCCGGCGAGCGGCGTTCCGAAGATACTGGCGACGGTCGGCGCGATCGTCTTGATGGCGGACTTCCAGTCGAAATCGTCAAAGAAACTCATTGCTCTCTCACTACCAGCCAGATTTGAGCTTTATCAACGCGACTATGGCGCCGACCAGAACGGCGACAAGCGTCACGCCTTTGATTATTATATCTCCAATAGCTTTCGCAAACTTTGCGCGGGCATCGTCTGCAATGACATTTATTTCAATTTGCTTAATTCTATCGTCTATGCGCTCAACCAAAGCGCGATCTTTTTCTAGTTTTCGCGCTATCTCTGCTCTGTCCACTTCCTCTCTGCGGATGTGATCGTGAAAATCGCTCGCGAGTTGTTCGATCAACAGCCGCAGCGTTGGCGTGTCGTCTTTATCTCGGTATCGGGGAGCGAACCGCTCAACGCGGCTGTCATCATCGTTCGCCATCTTATCGCCGGCCGGATTTGTGAGGCAGATCACAGTCATAACGAAAATCTCGCATTAGGCTATTCTCAGCCATTATCCGCGCTCCTTGTAAGCGTGGCCTGGTGGTTAGGCGCGCTCGGTGTTTGCCGCACCGGGCGTGCCGTCAGCTTCATCTGTCTGGCGCGCAATAGCTGGCGAGCGGGAGAGCGTTTCCGCCGCTGTAGGTTGTCCCCTCGACGTTGTTGTCGATCAGCCGTAGGTGGTCGTAGAGCTTTAGGAATTGCGCGTTGAGTTCGTTCGCCTCCGCGGTTGTCCAGACTGCTCCCGCGCCGCCGCCGGAAAGTCCGCATCTGCCTTTGGCGGTAAGCTCGCCTTTGTCAGTGATCAGAACGCCGTAACCGAGAAAAGCGTCGTACAACTTGCCGCCGAAAGATGTCAGGCCGAGCGATGATTTCGACGGCCCTCCCTTCTCGAACGGAGGGATGCTAAGCAGCGAGCCATATTCAAAGCGGCCGTCATTGGGGGCGACTGTGCTATCCGTTGACACTGCCGGCCAGCGCGCTGTCTTGCCAAGAATTGCTTTGAGCCCGGCAGCATTGGCGTACCGCACAGCGACGTGGATGACGTGATTAATTACCCCTGCGCCGCGCACTTCATGCGGGCGTATAGACGTCGCCACGCGTGAAATCGACGCCGCCGTGCCAGACGTTCTCGGCGAACCCCATCCTTTCGCGGTGAACGGATTATATTTGAAGCAGGCCAGGGCACGGCCGGTGGTGGCTGTCTGGCGCTCAAAGTGAGTGAACGACCACCAAAATCCGTCCGAATACACCTCGACGTTGCTATCCAAGGCGTTATTTGGAGGGTTCCGCCCCGTGACGTATGTCGGGATTTTCACATCGACGAACTTCCCGGCGGCGTTAAGCAGATTTGCCGAGTCGCCCCCGCCGGCAATCGCCGTGTTGCGGGTGACCCGCACAACCGGATCAGTAGGGCTGGGGTTTATGTAATCGCAACCGAACTTTCCGGCGCCAAAGTTGAATCCGATCTGGTTGCCCGCACCGAGCCAGTCCTGCGTTTTGACGTCCCCTGTTGCAAGCCAGTTCGAATTAGCGCTGACCGGCCGGCGCAGCGCCCCGACACAGATGTTCAGCCACCCGTCATCTTTTGGGTAAATGCAGTCCCCGGCAGGGGCATCTCCTGGTGATGTCCCGAAGCAGCACCCCGTAACCATCAGCCGATCTCCACTTGTGCCGCGCACAGCCAGGCGGGCGCCAAGTCTTCCATGCCGACGGTCTGCCCGATGCTGTGTTGCTGCGGCTGGCCGGTCAGTACCATCTTGCACGGGCACAAGCTTTTGCGCCGGCACCACGCCATGCCCCGCGCAACAACGTCGGCGGCGGGAAAGTCGCCCGCGAACAGCATCATCCCGGCATTCATCAGCAGCGCTGCAGCGCGCTCGCGCTGTGCCTCGCCCGTGTCAACGAGATGCAGTGCGCGGTCGGCGAGTTCTCGGGCGTCGCTAATGTCAATCATCAGACGATCTCTACCCAGATTGGCGACGGCCCCGCCGTTATGGTCAGCACGCCCGCCGTGGTCGAAACCGTGCTCTGCGCGCCGTCACGCAGCGTGCGCCGCACCGTGGCGGGCAGCCCCGAGATGCTAACGCTGGCATTGCCAGCAACCGTCCATGCACACCAGGCGGCTCTGCCGTCAGCCTTGGCCAGCGCGTACAGATAAACGCCGGCTGCTGATCCCAATCGGGTAACGTTGGTCGCGCCGATCAGGAAGTTGCATGCGGTTTGATATGCTGCCCACGACGGTTTCTTGGAGCCGCCGTTGATGCGCGGCGGGTTCCATAGGCCCATGCCACCGGACTCATCGCCCGTGTTCGCCCCGTTGAGCTGGAACTGGTACCACCTGTCAATCCCGAGGTCGGCGTACATCACCGCCATGCGGACAAGAAAGCTGGCCTGATTATCGTCTGTCGTGAGGTTCTTGGCCTTGCCTGTAACCGGATCGATGTTCCCGGCGGGGTCTGTCGTCCAGCCGCTCTCTGTTATCCAGATTTCGCCCTTAAATCCAGCCGCTCGCGTTCGATTGATCGACGCCGGAATGATGTCATCAACGGCGCCCTTCTTGTCGCCTATTTCCGGCGCCGGGGCGGGGTTTCCCTTGCAGTACAGGTGCCACGAAAACACGTCTGAGGCGGCCATGAATGCCGCGTTCGCCATTAGCGCATCCCACCATGGGCCGGAGTTATTGCCGCCTCGCGTGACCGGCGGAACGATCGAGACGCCCGTAACGACCGTCGCTGTCGGATCAGCGGCGCGGATCGCGGCCGAGCAGCCGATTGCCACTTGCGCGTATTGCGCTGCTGTCCAGCCGCGGAAGTCGCATTCGTTGTAGACCTCCCACTCTTTGATCGTCGCCTTGTAGCGGTTGACCGCCGCCGTAACGAAAGCATACAGCGACGGCAAGTCGGCCGGGTTTGGATAGATGTTTCCGCCGACGCTGGTCGATGAAGCCCAGGCCGGCGTTTGCGAGATAACGCCCAGGCAGTTGATGTTGTTGGACTTCAGTGCGGCGACGAGGCTGTCAATCTCCGCCCACTTGTACGCAGCGTTGCGCGTCGGCTCGACGCTGGACCACTGTATGTGCCGCCGGAGATCAATGCGCGGGTGAACGTCAGCGGCGCCCGTGACGGCCGTATTGCCGATGCGCGTGCCGAGGCGGAAGCCCGCATCGGCTGGTAAGGGTGCGCCCGACGTGGCGAAGCAGCAGCCGGCCACGTCGGCTACTCAATCACACGATAGATGTTGCCGTTGCGCCGCACGCACGCCGCTTTGTTTGGCGGCAGTGTGTAGCTGGCGATCGTCCCGCCGGTCGCGTTCTGCAGCGTGCACGGCGCTTCCGGCACGATCGTCACGTTGGCCGCGCGCCAGTTATACAAGGGCAGCCACTGGCAACGCGCGGCGTTAGTCAGCGTGGCGGTGATGACCGTCGTGCCCGTGCCGACGAAGTCGACGAACGGGGCGAGCAGCCCGATCACCTGCGCCGTCGAAACCTTCTCCGTATTCGAGACACGGTCGGCGAGCTCGCGGTGGAGCGGCGACACGAAGACGCGGGTTGCCGTTTCGGTGATGGCGTCGGCATCAGGAGTGCCCGTGGACACGCCCAACAGCGTCCGCACATCGGCCGCCGACAATTGCGACCAGGCGCCAGATCCGGATGCGCGGCCGATCAGGCCGGGCGCGCTGGCGTTGACGAGTTTTGCCAGCGTAACGCTGTTGTCATCGAGGCTGATGGCGCTTGATTGCCATGCCGTACTGCCGAGCTCAACGTTGATACGCGTGACAATATCCGGGCCACTGACCGATCCGGTGTTGATCGGGGTTGACTTGTTAAAGCTTGCCCACATGTTGCCGAGTGTTGCGGAGGTCGCCCCGTCGCCACCGCCGTACTGCAGCCGGATGCGCGTCGTCGCTGTCTTTGCGCCGGCCGGGCACGAAACCTCCGTGCCGAATACCTGACCAGTGCCATTGCTGCCATCGATCATTACCTCGGCGTTTAACGACGTCCAATTCGTGTAGCCGCCGGCGGCGGTAGAATACTGCCATTGAAACTTGCTGCCCGTCGGCGCTGGGGAACCAGCCGACACATAGGCCCCTGCTATGATGGTTGTGCACAGGGTAAGGTCGCGCTGCCATCGGCGATTCTGGCTGGCGACCTCGCCCATTGAGACGGGCACCGTCATATTTGAGGTGGCCGTTGACCACGAAATCTCGTCTGAGTCGGTCGCGGCTGCGTCGGCCGGCGCGAGTTGCGCGCTCGGAACGTAGCCGCTGGAATTGAGGCTTGCGTATCCGTTGACCGCACCCTTGCGGCTGATACGCTCGCACTCGGCATCGATCTCGGCAGCCAGTGCGGATACCGTCACTGATGACCAGTTTCCAGCCGGCGTGTAGGCAATCGACGTGGCGTTGATACCGGCGACCGCATCCGCAACCGCGTCCGTGATGGCCGAGCCGATGTCGGTCGAGTTGACCTTGCTGTCGAGCGCCGTCGTAAGCCCCGTGATTTGGGCGATTTCGTGCCCGTGATCGGAAGCGGCCTTCAGTTCAAGCGCGCCCGTAAGCCCCGTGATGTCGGCAATCGCATAGTCGTCTGCGCCTGGGATGAGATTGCCGTCCTCATCCATCTCGCGGCCGTTGAATGAGTGCGCGAAGGCTTTGCGCCAGGAGTCGCCCCCATACAACACGTCGAAAGCCGCGGCAATGGCGGGAGCGGTCAGCCCGTTTTCGCTGAGAATGGCCTCGACGTCCGTCCCAAGGCGAGTGTTCAGGAGATCCAGCACGAGATCGCCGGTCACCGCCGCCGGCAAGTCCGTCAGCTTGTCGCGGTCAGCCTGGCCGAGCAGATAAAGAGGCGCCAGTTCCGAAAACGCCGTTACGCCGACGGACCCGGGAATCAGCTTGCCGATGACAAGATGGGAGAACTCCGCCGTATCGTCGTCGAACAACGCGATGGGCTCGCGCTCTGACACGTTGGGGTTTGCCGTCGTAACGGCGGCGACCTTGCCGCCCTTTAGCTGTAAAGGCATCTTGCTACTCCGCTAGGAAATTTCGCCGCCGTCGAAAGAGCCGACGCCCGCTGTTGCATCGCCGCCAATTTCGCCGCCATCCAGCGCCCCATATGGCGCCGTTGCATCGCCGCCGATCTCGCCGCCATCCAAGGTGCTGGGTATGTATCCCCCGCCTCCGAACAGCTCTGCCATATCCGCCGCCGACACCGTGTAAAACTCGCCGGACTGGGCGCGAAACAGGAACCCGCCGGATACAAAGTTTGGCGTACCGCCGCTAATCGGGCCGATCATTCTGGGGTCAAGAGGTTCAATCACGGCGCTACCCCACGTTGTTTGCAATGACTTTCGTCGCAGTCGCGATCGGCGACTCGTTGACCCGTTCCGTCAAGTTGCCAACGCACACATTGCCTTCGACCATGAAATGGTCGTTAGCGCCGGCGAGGAAGACGCCATAGGAATGCGTCGGCAAAAGGCCGATTGCCGGCCCGATTGTGTTGCCTGATACCCGGAAGCGCTGCGCGCCCGCGCCGATAGCAACGCCCGCGAAAGCCCCGGCTGCCGACTGGCTGTTGCTCAAAATATGATTGTTCGAGATATCAACGGCGACCGGTCCGGCATTCAGCACGACGCCCTGCTGCCAATTGCCCATTATCCGAGTTGTGCGGGCGATGATCTCGCCACGGAAGTTGGAACCAATGACGAGGCCGTTTCCGGTTAGGCACGATCCCAGCCAAGAGTGCTCCATATAGAAACCCTCGCCGCGGTCCAGGATCACGCCGTTTCCGTAGTTATGGTCGCCCTCAATGTCGTAGACGTAGCACCATATCGGAAACGACGATCCCGTATTGGCGCTGTCGGTCATAAACAGCGCGTTGCCGCCGTTCAGGCAGATCGCCTTATCAACGATCAGAGAATAGGCATAGGAGTCGTAAACGATTGGCGTCGCGAACATGTTGGCGACGAAGCGCCACTTGCATCCGCCATCAGTGATCTGAGATGTGAACGCCGTTGCAGGCGTCGTGCCTGGGATGCCGGATGGTCCGGTGCCGGTTGTAGCGGAAGTGCCGGCGACAGAGCATTGATAGATATTCCCGGCGTTGATCAGAATGGCGCCCTGAGCGTAGGCCGTCCCGATTGTCCACAGTTTGCGGGATCCCCACGGGTAGGGGTACGGGTTGTCGCTGGTCAGGTCGGAAATGATCAGTCGATACGACCGGAACCCCGATGATCCCGTGTATCGGACGCCGGGATTTGCCCCCAGCATTGACCGGACATGCACCCGCGACACCCGGCATTCTGTCGAGCCGAAAACATCTATGCCGTTCCAGCCGCTGAAAATGCGCACATCTTCGACCGAGCACCGGAAACAACCGTTTGTCAACCGGACTGAAAACCCGTTCGTTTTCTTGACGGCTGGCTGAAAATCTATGCCTCTGAGCCCTGAGTATGCGCAGCCGGAAAACGTGATATCGTCGCCATCTGAGAGCGATTGGAAGACGGTGCCGGGGCTGCCTGAAAGAATGATGCGGCTCTTGCCGGTGACGGAAAACGGCTGGATAGAGTACGTTCCAGGGGGAATGCGCAACTCTGCGCCGCCAGGATTGGCCGCAATTGCGGAGAGAATTGCCGCCGTGTTTTCCGTCGCCGTTGCATCCGGGGAAAGCCCGTATTCGCGGACATCGACCGGAGACGCCGATACCGGTTCGCGCCAGAACGGCCGGCCATTCTGGTCTGTTTCAAGCCGTCGGCTGGGCGGCCCGTCGGCGACAGCCGGGCCAGAAAGGTCGATTGCCCCAGGATGAAAGTGCCTGCCAAAGATCGAGGCGCTCGGAATTGCGCTTTCGATTATTCCGCCGGTGACTTTGCCCCAAATCTTTAGCCCGGCCTGCAGCTCGTTCTCGCCAGGGTTGTCCTTTACTGGCAACAACAGGTTGATTGCCTGAGACGGCCCGAAGGTGTCGTCGATCTCCCAGATGCCGACCTGCGGCACGCCGCCGAGGTTCAGGGTCACTGCGGTTTCGCTTGCTGCCGGAGACGGCAATGGATAGACCTGGATACCGTCTACCAGCGTAAACGGCCCCCACTCGCGGATTGACGCCGCCCCCGCCTGCGATGCGAGCTGCGCGGCGGTGGCGGCCAAGTCGCGCGCTTCCTTGGCGATGACGTCGGCGGAAGCGGCAAGGCCAACGGTCGCGTCTGGATCGTAGGCGGTGGTGACGATCGCCGCCGCGGCGGTGTCGAACACCAGCGCGCGCCGCGCGGCTGGCTGCGGCAGCGTCGTGTCTACCGCGCCGGCGGCGGTCGGCGCCAGCCGCAGCGCCCGGCCGACTTCTTCGGCCACTTGCTGCGTCTGCATCTGCTGCGAGTCGAGTTCGTCGTTGACGGTCTTCGCTCGGAATTGCCCAGCTTCTGCGAAGTCCGTCAGGCGGGCATATGGCCGCGTCCGCAAGATAGTGATCGTCTGGCCGTCTGCCGGCGCGGCGGCAAGCGTGATGGTGCCGCCGGAAGTCTGCCGCACGCCTGCCACGGTATAGGCGTCAGCCGCGAGCAGCGTACCGCTCGCATAGACGGAGATGTCGCTCTCCGAGAGAATGGGAAAGGGAAACGCGTACGTGAGGACGGAAGCAGATGCAACGTGCTGAACCCGAGGAGCGACCGCAGAAACTTGGACGTCGGGCATGCCATAGCCACCGGTCTGTGTAGGTGGCTCTCTATATATGCCCTATTTAGTCTGGTGTCACGGGGGTTGGTCTACCTGTTATCGGGGATGCCCAGCGATGCGTTGATGCCGTGCTCCGCTTCGTCAAACGCCTTCCGCAGATAGAACAGGTTTTGCAGCGGAACGAGCTTGCGAAGCCTGTGTGTGTCGCCGGATGAGAACCCGTCGCCCGCAACGCTGCGCGGTATCTCGAACAGCAAATCCTGCGCCGGCTCGAAGGTTGGCCCCAAAACGGCGCCCATCTCGTTACGAGAAGCGAACCGCGATCCTTGCTTTCCGGTGATAGCCGATATGCCGATGTTTCCGCCGGTCATTTTTTCCGCGATGTTGTTGGCGTCGAATAGCCACCCGGTGACGCCGCTGCGATCGATGCCCTCCTGCACCCAGACTGCCGGGTCGTCGCTCACTTCCTGCCCGGCGAGCGTCTGCTTCAGCAAGTAGGTGATCATTCCGAGACCGGTCATGAGCGCGACGCCCGAGAGCGTTTCGGCATCTCTCCGCTGCAGCCCGGCCAGCAGCACGCGCTGGTTTGCCGCCAGCCCAAACGATCGGAATTGCCCGACAACCTTGCCGAGTTCCGTGCTCATCCACAGCGGCTTATCACCAACCCCGGGCGTTACGATTATCTCGTCAACTTCCTTGCGCCAAGGCCGCCCTGTAGACGTTGGCGGCATCGCGATATGTCCACTTCGCGGTGTTCGCCCACCATACGCCGCTGTCTTTCGTGCCGTGCTTCTCGAACTCGCCGGCGATCTTCAGCGCCATGCCTTCGTCGATGCCAAGCCGCGCCAGCCGGGTAATTTCCTTCTGCCCGATCTGCTGGCCCTCGGCGATCTTCGTCACCGCACGCAACGTCCGCGTCTGTGTGATCATGCCGGAGAATTGCTTCGCCGCCGCATTCCACGGGCTCATGAGAGTGGCGACGCCAAACTTGCTTGTTGCCCACGATAGCCCGCGCTCAAGCCCATTCTGCCGGCTGTAGGAATCCATCACGTCATAGAGCGCGGTTGCTCGGCTATCGAGGACCATATCAAGCGCGGTGCCGGCCAGCTTGGTTTCGCCTGCCGACAGCTTGACGGCGCGCAGCCCGTGCGCCAGCGGGACAATGCCATCGCGCATCGTGCGCCAGAGCCCATGCACCATAACCGGGCGCGCAATATCGCTGATCGCCGAAATCGTTATACCGCCGAGCAGCCGCAGATAGTTCAGGTCGCGCGCCATTCGCCCGGCGCGCACCGCCAGTCCGTGCGGATCGTCCGGGATGCGATAGTTCCCGCGCAGCCTGTCGCGCATCGCCGTCAGGTCGGCAAGGTCGCTCTCTTTCCGGTTCCTCAGCCGTAGCCGTTCTGCCTCAGTCGTTGCCGCCTTGATCTTGTCGTTGTATCCGCGGCGCACCTTGTCGAGCGCGTCCGCCATGTCGAGTTGCCCATTGAACCGCGCGGCGATCTCGACGTCCGGCGCCATCGTGCGGGTGTAGATGCGGGCCACCTTATCGATGTCCGACTCTAGCCACGGTTCAATGAGCTTGTCAGGAATGTTGAATGTCCGTTCCTTCAGCGGTCCGCGCTCGATCGTAATTGCCTCGTAGCGGGTGCGGCCCGGGTTACCGGACACCAGCGCATCAGTGATCTGATCGGCGATGTCGCGGAGTTCTGCGTCATCGAGGTTGCCGAGGCTATCCCGCGCGATACTCCGCTCGGCCTTGGCGCGCTGGCTGGCCGACTTCTTGGCCGCTGTGCCAAAGTCGCGAGCACTTGCCGCAGCCCGTTCCGCATCGTCAGCAAGCTTTGCCGCCTGCTGCTCGATCAGCGCCCTGGCCTCGACGTCCTTCGCCTCTCGAGCGGCCTTCATCTTCTCCGCGTCGTCTAGCAGCTGCCCAAGCTTGCCGTCGGCATCTTCCAGGGACCGGCTGAGTTTCGCCGACGTGGCGCCAAGCCGGCGATCCTCGATCTCGATCTCGCGCAGCCGCTTGGGCTCCAGCTTTCTAGCCTTGCCGCCGGTGATCGCCGCCATCGCCTGATCGTTCGTCGCCTTTCCCAGGTCGATGCCCGCCTCGTCGAGCGCCTGGATGACGTCATCGACGGCTTGCATCTCGGCAACCTTGTCCAGGTCCGCCGTGCGATAGACCGGATCGCCGCCGAGGTCGCGCCGCAGCGCTTCCATAAGCGCATCAGGTAGTGGCCGCTCGTCGCCGACGCCGAGGAATCCTGCTTCCCATGCCTTGAAGGTCGCGTCGTCGAGCGTCATCCCGCTCTTGTCGTTGAGCAGGCCGACCTGTTCCTTGCGCGTGCCGATGCGCGCCGTCAACTCGCCGCCTTGATCCTGCAGCCCGCCGTTCTTGCGCAGGAACCCGATGAGCGACTCCGGCGGCTTCGGCAACCCGCGCCCGCTGCGGATGGCGTTCAGCATCTTCGCCATCTCGCCCTGAGTCTCAGGCTTGGCCGTGAACATATCTTTGCGCTTCGACAGCCTGTAGATATGCCGGCCAATGGCCTTGATGTCGTTCTGCCCGCGCTTGATGAAGCCGTCGAGCGCGGCGATCTTCTCTTGAACCTTGACCTCGGCCGCGTCCGGCTTTGCAAACGGCGACTCTTGAGCCTTCGCCGCCTTGGCCGCGTCCTTCAATGACGTCGCTTTCTGTTCCATCGCCCGCACCGCCCGGCTCGCTTGCGCGCCAATATCCGTGCTGGCGCCAGGAACCTCGCCCAGCCAGCGGATCGCCAGATTTTGCAGCTCCTGCACATCCGTTTCCGGCAGCGCCATCCCCTTGCCGTGCCCTCGACGCCGCCCTGCACCCGCAACGGCGACCGGGCTTTCGCCGTCAGTTCGAGAACCCGCGTCTTTGCCGCAGTGTCCATGCCCGTCACGGCAGAACTTGCCGCCTGATCGAGAGCTTCCACAAGCTGCTTCAGCCGGATATTGGACGGAAGCGCCGGGCCTTCGCGAACCATCGCCGCCGCGTCGGGAACCTCGGCTGTTGCCGCCTCGATGACCGCGCGCAAGCATGTGCCTCAGCTTGCTCTTTGGTGCTCCTGGAAGCCGCACCCGACATCTCGTCGGCGAGCCGTTGCTGGCCCAGCCACTGCGTTACAACGTCAAGGAAATCTCCGCGCTGGGCGCTGATCTTCTCGGTGTTGTAAACCCGCGTCAGGTAGCTGATGGCCGTCTTGACATCGACGTCTTTGGGCAGCAGGCCAAGCTCAATCGCCCGTTCCTTCAGCGGATCGAACAACTCGCGACGCATAGCCTGGGCGGCCTTGGTCACCGCCGGCTTCAGATCGTCGCGGATGATGAGTGGATCGCCAGTGTCCCCCTCGCGCATCGCCAGTCCGACAAGTTCGTTGAACCGATCGCGCCCGACGTTCGTGCCGCCAGCCCGCAACTCGCGGTAGGCGTCATCGACAGAGCGCAATCCGGTGTAGAGCTTCCCGTGCCATTGCTTCGCCAATTCCTCGACCGGCGGGCCACCGGTAATGAAGTCCGCATGCTTGGCCCGCGTGATGCCGCTTTGCGAGATCAGCTCCTCGCTGATCTGCCGCGCCGTCACTTCGTCGGATGTCGCCAGCCGCATTACGGGCGTTCCGACGGCTGGCGTTCGCGCCTGCACCCTGGCGATACCTTCAATACCACCGGCAAGCCGCTCTTGCTCCAACGTGGTATCAAGCACCGCCGACGCGCCCACACTGCCGCGTTGAGGCTGTGGCGACGGCGCATCCATGTAGCTGTCCAGCGCGCTTGATAGCCGCGCAATCGTGTTCGCACCCTCAGCCTTCGCGAATGTCCCGATGGCGCCGCCCAGGAGCCCGGATAGTAGCGTCCCTGTCCCGATGGCGACGGCTGACTCCTCGGCCGTGCGCGCCTCCTGCGTGGCCTGGAAAATGGCCTCTGCTGCTGCCGTGCCAGCAAAGCCACCGGCCGCCGTCCGCCCGGCACCAATTGCGATATTTGCTGCCCTTGACGCTTTCCATGCGCCACCGCCGATCGGGATGAGGTTGATCGGGTCGATCAATCCAGCACCAACTTGCGCCGCCACGCCAAGCGCTCCGGCATCGGAGAGCACTTGCCGATCCTCCAGCTCGCGGCGGATGCGCTGCGCCTTGATGGCGAACTCGTCACGGTTGCGGATGGTGGCGAACGCGTCGACGAACGGCGCGAGGTCAGGCGCCTTGACGGCCTCCATGATCGGGTCGAACGTCTCATCGATCGGGAATAGCCCGGGCGTCATCGCCTGCGCCAGGCTGCCGATCGTGTTCTGCTGCCGGAACGCCGCGCCGGCCGTCTCGGAAAATGCCGGCGCCTGCCCGGATAACTGCCGCGCCGTGCTCGCCCGCACGCGGAGGTTTGTCGGCAGATCGGCCGGGCGCTCGAACTCAGTCACGAACATCCGCGCCGCATCTTCCGCCGTAACGGCACCGTTCATCCGGGCCCGCAACGTGCCAAAGTCGCGGCCTACCTCATCGTCTAGGAAGTCCAGCTGCGTGTTGACGTCGCGCCAATCCTTGCCCCGGCCCGTGGCGAACGCCTCAAGCGCCTTCCGTCGTGGCCCGTTCCATTGCAGCAAGCCGAACGAGTTGCCGTTGTCGCCGATCGCGGCCGGGTTCAGCGGCGCGTCGTGCCGAGCCCCGCCGGCCTCATGCGCCGCGTTGGCGGCAATACCGTGCGCGGCGTTCTTCGACCACCCCCGCTGCTCCAGCATTGCGGCCAGGCCCGATGGCGTAAGGGCGCCCGACGCTTGCGGCTTTGGCCGCGCCGAGATGTCAACGCCGGACGGGGAGAACCCGGCGCCGCGCAGCCCTTGGACGACATCGGCCTCCGAAAAGATCGGCATCAGGGAATGCCCGGAATGGGTTGCTGCATCTGCCCCATCTCCTTTTGCCGCTTGGCGTAGGCGTCGGAAATGGCTGTCTGTTGCACCTTCTCAGCGTGCGCCTTGTGATCTGGGGCCCACCGCATGCCCGGCACCTCATTGAGCACGCCGCGCGCGTCCTTCACAATGACGCGGTAAGTCGGCGGCTGCCCCGCCTGTACCTGCCGCGCCGTGATGCCGTCCGAGACCAGTTGCCGGGTCGATCCTTCCGGCATCGGTACGTCTGCGGTCAGTTGCTCTCCGATCCATTTCGCCGCGGCCGGATCGCCGCCGCCGTACATCCGCTCGGGAGGATAGCGCATCCATCTGGTTGTGCCGTCGGCCTTGGTGACCGCCCACGTGCGCTTGACCACCGAAACGGCTTCGGCGCGCGCCGCATCGTCGTCGCCATGCGCGAGGAACGCTTCACGGTATGCAGCTTCGAACTCGGCGCGAACCGGTGCAGAGGCATCTCCCAGACCTTGCGATCCCCGGTCGAGAAAGCCCTGCTCATCGCGCAAGCCGGATCGAGATGTTGCCCACTGCCATGCGGAATTGAGTTGCGACTTCTGCCCGCCGGCCGTCATCTGCGTCTCGCGGAGCTTGCAGATCGGCTCGTTGGCGTTCCGCATCTGATCATCGACGCGCTGCGCCGCTTCCGCTGGCGACATGCCCGCCATCAGGTAATTGCCCGTGAGCCGCGCCGCTCGCACGGTATCGGCTGGCAAGTCTTCGGCGACGCTCGGCGATGCACGCTCTACACGCATGATCGTGTCGGCCGCCCACGCGCGGCGATCCGGCGAGGCGCGCATGGCTCCGTTGAGTTGCCCGGCCAGCGTCGGCGGCAGCACGCCTGTCTTCGCCGCGATCGTCTCGGCGAGCGCTTGCTGTTCGTCGCCTGGCAACTGTGCCGCCTGGGCCCGCCAGAACGTATCGACGGCCTTGCGATCATCCGACGATTTCGGATCAAGAATTACATTGCCGCTCATCGCGCCGGCCACGCGCGCCGCGTCTTCGGCGGATGCCATGGCCGTCTTCTGCTGTGCGTCCCACGCGGTGTAAAGTTCATCGGCAGCGGCGGGCGTCAACCGCCCCTCGGCGCGCAGGTTGGCGATGTCGGTCAGGCCCTTGCTGCCGTCTTTGATGCCGCGCTCGAGGTCCACCGCCGCCCATGCGTTTTCTTGCGCCGTGGCTGCTTTCTCATCGGCGGCTGCTTTGGCAACATCGGCCTCGCGCTGGCGCCGTTCTGCCTCAACGGACCGCTCGGCGTATTCTGCGAGCGTCTGCCGCTTGTCAGGATCAAGGTTGGCAAACCGATCTCCGGCAAGCGCTGTCACTGCAGCGGCCGGGTTTGTCTGGATCAGGCGCCGCGCCGTCAACTCATCAGCGCCGGCACGAAACTTCATCCGCTGCGCTTCAGCCTGGTCGGCTCTGATCACGCCAGCGGCGACCGCGTTCTCAATCTGTGTGTCGGCTTGGCGGGTGATGTCTTCGCGCTCGGCATCGGATCGCGCCATGCCGACGCCGCGCGATAGTACGTCCAGCGTGTTGCCGAGCCTGCCAGATGCTGTCTGCACCAACTGCCGGGTGACATCCGATTGCACGTCTAGAGACACTTTTCGGGCGACGATTGCCATATTCGAGTCAAGCTGTTGCGCAATGCTGTCGTCGCCGGCTTCTTGCCGCCACTTCTTCCGCAGCCCGACGACGCTGGCGCGAAACGTCTTGTCTGCCTGCGTCGGATCTGCGCCCGCGATTGCGTCTCGCGCCGCTTTCTGCACGTCGAGGGTCGCGTTTGCCTCCAGGTATCCGAGCGTCTGGTCTCGATCTAGGCGCTGAAGGTGCTGCTTGATCGTCTCATGTCGGATTGCCGTCTCGGCAACAGTGTCGGCAATCTGGCTCGTGCTCTGAGCGATCTGCCGGCCGGTGATACCGGCGGACGCTACATTGACGAGCGGCGCGACAGCCTGCCCGCCGGCAACGCCTACCTGATAGTCAGCGACGGGAACGCGCGGCATTTACCACTCCCACGGGTCAGACGCCGTAGCGGGCGCCTTCTGGCCCCTGCCACCGGTGTAGCGATCCATCTGCGCATTCCTCCACGCCACCTCGTCTTTATAGCCGTAGACGTCAGATGCCCCCTTGACGAGCGCCGACGTTGCACCGAGGCCGGCGCCGACTTGCGCGCTGGTTGCTTGCGATCGGTATTGATCGGCTTGCGATCGGAGGTTTGACGCCTCCACTTGGCCGCCCTGCAGCACGGTGCGATAATCGACGTTCCCGCGCGCCGCGCTTTCTGCCAGGATCATAAGCGGCGACTGGTCGGTTGGATCTTGGCCGCCGGCTGCCAGCCGGGCGCGCTGTGCCGACAGCACCTCTTTGCTGCGAGCGGCGACGCGATCGGCTTCGGCTTTAGACTTTGCCTCCGCCCATTGCGCCTGCCTCTGCGCTACCTTGGCGTTGTAGTCGGCTGCCTCCGATTGCTGTACACCGGAATAGATCGCGCCGCCGGCCGCAATGGCCGAGCTTGCCGCAATCGCGATAGGGATTACCGCCGCCGCTGCCATTATGACGCCCTCTCGTACCGAATATGCACGCGCCCGACATCGACCGGCACGAACCCGAGCCGCACCGCCCAGCGATGTGCTTCAAGATGCCCCACGGCAACGAAAGCCTCAATCGCCGGCCATTCGCGATCACGCGAGACACCCCGCAAAAACTGCCAGACGCCGCGATGAATCGTTACCCAATACCGGCACGAATGCCGGGCGAGGAACGCCCAAGCCATGCCCTTGCCGCCGTTCTCCGAGACGCCGATGCACGCAACCGGGTCGGTGTCGTTGACAAGCACGGTGTAGGCGTAAGGCCCGCCGCCGCGCACGCTGCCGCCGCTTCGTCGATCCCGCCGAGCACGGCAAACGCTTCGGCCTCGTGCTCGCGCGCATCCATGCGCTCAAGGTGCCACGGCTCAAACGGGACGATCCGCGCGGTCATGTTGCTGTTCCGTTCGCTGCAACTTTCGCAACTTTCGCAACTTTCGCATGGGCGGTCATGACGAAGCCGATTCCATCAGGAACGCCATCGAGCGCACCTCGAACGGTGCCGGCAGCCGGTGCTCAATCAGCAGGTTGTATCGGTCGTCGTAGCTGGACGCCGGCAGCGCAGTCGCCTCGCTGGTGAAGATGTCAACCGGCTGATCCATCTGCCGCGTCGCCACCGCATCGAGCGGGAATAGATGATCGCTGTCAGGGCCAACCCAGCATTGCGTGCCAGGCATGCCCTCGACCATTACTTTGATGATGCGCCGCTGCCGGCCGGCAGTCGTGCCATCTTGCGATCCGACATCGGGAAGGATCGGCTTGACGCGAGCCACAAACTCGAGCCCGACATGCACGACGGAAGCCGGCTCGTCGATCGTGATCGCGCCGCCGGTCACCACCTCGGCCGGCAACACCATGCCATCGGCGAGCACTTGCACCGTCGCCCCCTCGAGGTGGCCGAGGCCGCTGATCGTCGTTGCCGGAGCGCCGCGATAACTCAGCCCGCAATCAACGTAGAACGCATCGCGGATGTCATCGCCAAGGGTGAACCGCGGATCGAAGCATTCGACGAACCGCCGCGTCTGCCCCCCGACTGTCCGACGCACGATCAACCAAACCTCGTCATCTGGATCGCCCGGAATGCTGGCCACGCTCTCGACCACGCCGGCTGTAATGTGCCGATGCCAGCCCATCACCTGATGCTCCGGCAGCCACGTGCAGGCGGCGAGCTGGCCGTCTTGCCGCGCTACCCAGATCGTTTGCTCGCGCTCTTCCTGAAACGCCCAATCGACGGCCGGCGATGTTAGGACATGCGTCGCCAGGACGTTCAGATCTTCGACGTCATAGCCGTCGACCCGCGTGCGCGCATAGTGCAGGGCCCGGATGCTGCGGCGGCTGCGGTGAACGTACACCAGCGCCGTGCCGATGCGCTTGGCGCCCAGCGTCTTTGCGGCTCCCGATCGCGATTCCAGCGACGCGGCAACAGCGGTCGGCGTGATCGTCGGATCGCTGATGCCGGACGAGACAACCCACGTTCCGGCATCGGTTCCAATGGCGATCGCCTGGCCGAATGTTTTGATCCACCGCGCCTCGTGCACGTCGTCCTCAAGCAACGGGTACGAAAGCGCGTCGTCATCCTTGGTGCCGAGCGTGAAGTTGTAGAAGTCCGCCGAACGCGAAAACTCGATCCGGCCCGGGTCGGCCGGCATGCCGCCAAACGCGAACCGCTGCTGATGAAACCCGGCGCACGACGGATACCCTCGGCCGCCGCCCCACGCGGGCGAGCGCAGTTTCCACCCGCCGCCGCCTACCGCCGTCGTCGCACTGAGCGGCGAGCGGATGATGCCTGACATTGCCGTAGCAGACGACCAGCCGGTGAGTTCGATAAACCCGCCCGCGATATCAACGAACTTGCCGACGTCAACCGTGCGAAACCCGCGCGTTGCCAAGGTGAGCGTGACGACGGCGCCCACCGGGTCTTTCTTGTCGGGAGTGCATGCCGTGTTTGGCGAGCCAACAATGCGCCACTGTTGAGCACCGAACGCCAGCGCCGGAAACGGCCGATTGACCTGAGCGGTCACAACGTGCTCGCTTGAATAGCCGATGATAGTTGCCTGTCCGCCGCCTGCCTCAACCAATCTATCCACGTCGCTGGGTAGGAACGCCGACGCAGCGCTAAGGGTGACCGTGCCCGTAGCCGCAGAAATGACCAGCGCCACAAGGAACTCATGCCCCGGCTCGTACGTCGCTGGCGGCGAAAACGGCAGATCGGAGAGCACCCATGCAGTGTGTCCGGTGCGGGTCAACGCACGCGGCGGGTGAGCGGCATGGAACAGGTACAGCACGTCGAAACTCTGCGTGTACGTGAGTTCGAGCACATCCGCCTCCGAATACGGAGACGCCACCTCGTAGGCCGCGCTGCCCGAAACAATCTGCGCCTTATCCTTGTAGAACCGGAAATATCCCGCTCCGGCCTCGATCATATATGCCTGCGTGGTCGAGAAGCGGAACGGGATCAGACGCGATCGGCCGGCGTGAACCTTCGTCGACGCAATGAACCGCGTGCCAGGCCGCTTGCTCAATCCGCCTTCCTTGCGGACGAACATGTTTTCCAGCAGGTAGCATCCGTTTTCTCGCGCCGTCAGGCCAACGCGGGCGGCAAGCAGCGGGCTAATCTCCCCCGCTGTGAACGAGTTGCGCAGGATGTTAGCGCGCGCCATTGGCTACACCCACGATTCAGGGGCGAACTGATTGACCCACGATCCGACTTGCTGCGCTTGCGGCGTGCCCTCCGCTCCGTCCACCGCGGCGGCATCAACCAGCGCCTGCCGGTAAAGCTGATGCATCGCCTGCATGGCGGTATCCGATCCAGTGATGCGGCGGGCGTTCGTCCACGCCCATCGCAGCCCGACGACGGCGGCGAGCAGGCCGCTCATCTGAATGTCTTCGCCATCTCCGATCGGTTGGCCGGATGGCGAGACGGCAAGGTTTCGCGTGTACAACACGTCGAGCGGCGCCGGCGCATTGGTCATCAGCCGCCGGCCGCGCCAGTGTCCATGGGTCGCTACGCTTGATCAGCCCGCGCACCCGCAAGCAATCGCCGGGGAGGATGAACTGCCGGGCGTAGTCTCTCGGCGCGCTGACTTCTGCCGCCAGTGTCGCCGTTGCCGTCGCGTCGTTCCACACGTCAAGCTCAAGAACGGCTTCCATCGTGGCGCGGAACGTCGCGCGGGCACAAACGGCGGCGGTCGATTGTTCCTCGAAAGAACTAATCGGCCGCTCGCCGAGCGCCTCAATCCCGATGTTGACGATATCAATCGGTGTCACCGGGATTTTCCCCCTTACGCGAAGATGACGTGGCCCTTGAGCGTAGCCGCCGCCGGGATGTATCCATTGCCGGGTGCGCCGGCGACAGTGGCGTTGACCACATATCCGCCGACAGAATCCATCGCCACGTTTAGCGGGATGAACACTGTCGCGGCTGCGGAAACGTCCAGGTCCTCCTTAAACGCGGTCGCCAGCGCGTTGACGGCGGTCGCGTTGTCGCTCTTCGTGTGGGCCTCGTACCCGATATCGAGCACGCGGCTTGAACCGAACGCCGAGCACGCCACCACCATGCCGATGACGGTATGCTTGCCGGCCGGCATCTTGACGAGCCCCTGTGTCGATGTGGCGTCGCCAGCCGCAGCGCCTTGAGTGAAGTCGAACGGCTGGACCTTTAGGTCCATTGACGCTTGAGTGCGGGTCAAAGCCGTGGTGAGCGTGCCCTCCTGCGTCTTCAGGATGGTGGATCGCTCGGTTGTAACTCCCATCTTGGTAACCCTTTCCTATCAGCCGTGGCTTACGCCTCGGAGCATTTGACCTCGGCGATCATCTTCTCTTCGGCACGAGCCGCCCCGAACTGAGCGTGCGCGTGCGCCTGCCACGGCAGGCCTTCCCAATCCTTGCGCTGGGAAAGGTCAGTCGTCAGCTCACGGGTAACGCCGACGCGCATGCCCATTGGCATCCACACGGGGCACCGTCGGTAGGAGTTTCCGTCCACCGGTAATGCCTGATAATTGTGGAAGTCGATGTTCAGGTAATTCAACCGGCCGGTGCGCTCGAACTGCCCGAGCAAACTGTCGCGGTCGGTCACCTTGTCATCGTTCAGCATGTCTTTGAGCTGCTTGGCGGTGATCGCCATATGCAAGCCGTTGCCCGGCCCGTCGTCCATGATCGCTTCGTTCTTGACGAACAGAGCAAAGACGGCGTTCAGCTTTGCGCGGTTGAGTCCGGTGGCGGCCGGCGTGCCGCTGTTGACGACATCGACGGCGATGACCTGGCCCGCAGGGAACGTGACATCAGTGTCATCGCCCGGCAGCGTCTTGCCGCGCTTGACGGCGGCGAACATCGCAGCGACGGCAACCGAATCCTTGCGGCGGTTGTACGTCATGGCGATCTGCCGCATCACCGAACTGGTCGGATCGGTCAGCCGCACGGTGTCGGAGAAATACGGCCAGTGCTTCGTGAACTTCCACGAAGCGGTTTGCAACCACCGGCGGGTGAACTGCAGCTCGCTAACGGTGATCGGCTGATAGTCCGAGCCGGGAACAAACGGCAGCGGGTCTTCAAACGGCGCGATTTCGTCGAAGGAAAGGCCCTGCTCTGCGTCGACGTTGAACGGCTCGCAATACTGCCAGATCCGGCTCGTCTCTTGCTGCAGCAGCAGCCGCAGCCCGTCATGGTAAGCAACCTGCACTTGATTTTCAGTAGGTCCGAGTGCCATAGCACACCTCGCGTTGATCCAAACTGCGTCTGTTTGGGTTGCCCGCGAGGCGCGGACCCGGTTAGTGGTAGGCTAGTTTTCCAGACCCGTCTTGAACGGGTTGCCCGGATTATCTCTTAAGCGCGAACCCGCGGATGATGTATCTGCCGGTTCCCGATTTCGTAAACGTCCCGCCGCCGATCGTGCCGGCGAGCGGCATGTCCGCTATCAGCAGGAACAGCCGCATGGTATCGGCCGTCGCCTGCGAGGCCATTGCCCATTTTCCGCCCGTCTCGCCAGTGAAGCCGGGGACTGTTTCCGACGCGGAGAGCGCGCCGAATTGCAGCGCCAGCCGGCCCGGCGCGTCCGTCGTCACAGGGGCATCGGCGATCGCAGTTGCTGCGCCCGAGACGACCGCCGGGCCGATCACTGCCGTCGGATTGGCGTTGCTGAACGCGTGAATAACCGATTGCTGCGTACCGAGCGCCGTGCCACCCGCATTGGTAATTGATACGGTGCCCGTTTCTGTCCCGTCGGCGACCTTGCGATGTATCCATTGCCGAGTGGTGCCGGTCGTGTCCGCATAGAGCAGTTCCCAGCCATCGGGAAACGTGTATGTAGCAGCCGCCTGCGTTGAGTTGTTCATGTGCGCTGTCTGCATCAGCAGCACGTCGCCGGCCTGTGCCCGCGGGAAGCCGGGCGTTATCGCGACATTGCCGGCAACACGGCTGTACGCTCCGCTGCCTTGGTACATTGGCATCGGCGGGATACCGAGGCCGAAGAAGCGCGGGGAGAAGTACCGCGGGGCAAAATGCCGCAAAGTCACAAGTTCGTTCAGCACGCCCCGATCATCGGGCGGGCGGCGGAAATCAGTGAACACATTGCGGCGCAGCATCGCTATTTCCCGATGAGCTGCAACACGAGGCCAGTATCGCCATCCTGGTAGTCGCCAGTCGCAACGCCGACGTCGAACTCGTAGACGTCCGGCAGGCCGGTGAAGTGCGTCACCAGCGACCCGGCCGAGCCCATGTCAGCGGCGACGATCTTCTTGACCGTATCCCATGCGCCCGCCACGCCATCATTCGCGGCCGCCTTCAGCCGCTGGCGGAACGTGACGACTGACCCGGACGTAAGCGCCGACACAACCGTCAGCGACAGTGCGCCATCAGCCGGCGAGACGGCGCCGGCGGTGGTGCTCAGCCACGTGTTCTGTGCGGTGACCGCTATGCGGTTTTTGTCGGCCAAGTCTACCTCCTATGCGCCGGCAGCGATCTTGCGCTGAATGGCAGTTTCCCACTGTGCCCGCGCCTGGCGCTGCGCCTCGGGGCCACTCTTGCCTTTGATGCGGCTCTGGAAGTCGCCGTCGGCAATCAGCCTGTCAACCTCGGATGCCGCGCTTGCTGCGCCAGCACCGCCGCCAGGAGTCGCGCCGTCCTCCGACGTGTCGCGCCCGATCGCTGCGAACATCTTGCGGAACGTCGGGTCGGCGTCGAAGCCGTACTGCTTCAGCCAGTCGCGGAACGCATCGCCGCCATACTTCGACACGGCGCGATCAGCCAGAGCAGTGCGGGTGTCGTATTCCGCTCCCCACTCGCGCCGCAACGCCGCCTCGCCCTCTTGCGCGCGCTTTGCCATCTCGGCTTCGTGGTTGCGCATCGCCTCGACGTTGGCCCGATGCAATTCTTCATTCAGCGTCTGCACCGCCGCCGGCGCGAGCCCGAGTTTATGAAAGACGGGAAGCCGCGCCTTGATCAGGTTTTCGTCGTACGGGTAATCGTCCGGCAGATCCTTCGGCTTCTCCAGCTTGTAGCCGTCGGGCGTCTCGGGGCGTCCAAGCGCCGAATAAACCTTGTCGAAAGCGCCAGGAGCATGCGGGTCATCGGGCAGCCGCAGCAGCTTATCCTTTGGCGCTCCGAGCAGCTTCTCGGCGTTGATGTACGAGCGCGCGACGTGCGGCAGCGCTTCGGCCGGATCGCCGAGCTTGTCCCAGCCCTTCGCCGTAGCCGCAGGCTTCAGGTCATCGGGCCACGCCCATGCCTGCGCAGCGGGTGCTGGTGCGTCGGTGGTGACCTGTGGCGGCGGCGCGTCGGTTGTCGCAACTGGTGCGGCCGAAGTAATCTCAGTCAAAGAACTCTCCATCTTTCACGTGGCCGTAGACGATTTGCTGCACTTGATCGTTGTCAAGCGCCATTTGTTCGGTGATCCACAATATCACGCTGCGCTGCCCTTCGCGATATGCACTCTCGTGCGTGTCCCCGGCGCAATAGGTGGACCCGATTGCACGAAAGCGCGCCGCCAGATCAGCCAGCACCCACTTACCGGAGCCATCGGCAAATGCGCCCCGGTAGATCGAGGCGCGGCGCCGGAGCCTACCCAGCATAGGTGCTCTCCGCGTCCGCGGCCAACTTGGCAACGGTGGCGCCGGTTATTGCGGTCTGCCCCAGCGCAGCCATCTGCTGCTGCTTGGCCTCGGCCTCGCGCATCGCCTGCACACGCTCACGCGATGCCAGCACCTTGAGCGGCGCCCCGAACGCCTTGGCTAGCTCGCGGATCGTCTCTTCGCTATCGACCACGGCAGCGGCGCGCGGATCGAACTGCGCCACAAGCGCTGCGCCTTCCAGCGTGCGCTGAATGGATTCCGCAACCGCCAACTCCTTGCCCTGTGAGATGACAGAGCGGAACTCAACGTCGTAATCTGCGAATGATCCCTCTTGCGGCGGCTCGATAACGCCCGCGCGGATCAGCAGCCCGAAGAACCGCTTGCCGGCCGGCTCGGCCATCTCTTGCTCGAGCCGCCCCACCGGTGCGCCCATGCGCCGCGCCATCTGCTGCCGGCGCCCAATCCATTCGGTGGCCGTCATGTTCGGCGACTCGGGCGGCTGAAGCAGGAAGTAGAAATATGCCTCGCGGATCGCGTTGCGCCGGTCGTGCTCGTACTCTAGCAGGAACGGCAAGCCTTCCGCCGACGGCCACTTCCGCACCTCGGCATTCGCCGCCGCGACGTTGGTAGAGTAGCTGTGCACCGCGCCTGGCCGGCGCGCTTGGCTCAGTCCGCGGCGAAACATCCCATCTGGCACGTAGACCTCTGGCTCGGCGGTGTACTGCCCGGCCTTGAGGTTGGTGCGGCCCATCGCGTTGACGCGGATCACCTCGTCGAGCACGGTCATTCCAGGCGACCAGCCGTAGGCCGAGCAGCCCGAACGATCCCAACGCGGCACGACGAAGGGGAACTCCATAAACCCGCCCTCGTCGAGCATGTGCTTTGTGTCTTCCTCGATGTAGACGCTCGCCCAGGGCATCCGAGTCCGCGAGGCGCCAGGCACCTCCCAGCGCGGGTGCACCGAATGCAGGATGGTCACCTTCTCGCCGGGATACTTTTCCAGCCGCTGCCGCACCCGTGGCGATGCGCGATCGCCCCACGTTTCGACCACCTGGCGGACGGTCATCGGGTAGCGCCGCATGCGGGTATCAACTATGCCGTACGCGTTTTCGCCGATGACGATTTCCGACGCCGGCTCGTATTTGCAGATTAGATGTTTGCCGGGGACATCGCTGATGAACATGCATCCATGGCCGAGCCCGGCAGTGGAGCGCAACACCGATTGCCGCGCCGTCGTCCAACCCGAGCGCGGATGATCAATCGCGGCGTTGAGGTTATGCGTCGCGTACGCCGCCCACTCAGCAGCATAGCCGCCCATCTCCATAGCGCGATCGTCACGCGGCACGACTTCGAACGGGTCGCGCCGAAACAGCATCTCATCGAGGCCGGCGACGAGGTTGTCCAGCACCTCACGGCCGGTGTCGTCAACAGTCGGCGACGTCGGCGGACCGTCTGGATTGACGCCCCAATTTTCCGCCTCCTGCGGAAAGAAGTAGCGCACGAGCTTGCGCCACTTGTCCTCGCGCGCCGATCGCTCGGATAGCAGTTCTGACCACCGCTGAATGATGCTGTTGGCGGTGTCTGTCATTGGCCGAGCAGCACCTTTGGGGCGGTCGGAGCCGGGTTGACGAGCCCGAAGCCACCGGTGACCAGCGTGCTCGAGCGCCCGGCCGCCAGGCGGTTGCGCTTCTCCTCGAGGCGCCGCGCCTCGTTCGCCGCAGTGTCGTCAACAACCGGGACGGGCGGCGGTGCCTTCGGTGCCTTCGGTGTCCCGCCCATCATCAATGCTCCATCATGTTCCACGGCCGGCGCGTGCCCGGCCACTCGTCAACAGCCGCCGTGATCGGCCGGTGCATGGCGCCAATTCGGAACGCGTCGCAATTGTGGACGATCGCCCCGTTCGCCAGCGCGAACTGCCCAACATCAGGAACCGTCAGGCACCACACATCCGATGTTTCGGAGAGCGTCCTTACGCGCTCGATACGCAACGCCCTTGCATGCTTCGCTACAGTATTTTTGGCTGTGCCCGCTTTTCCGTACGAGCGCGTTAAAGACTTGCCCGCAACCTCCGCACGGCTTCGGCTCTCGCTTCCACTTTGTCCAGTTCTTGGCTCTTTCCGCATGACGGCGATGCCATAACCTTCCTGTTTCAGACCGATGCCACTCAGCCGCGCGGTCCAGCGCAACTTGCCCAAATCCCGCCCGGAATCTGACCTTGCCAAGATTTTCTGAGGCAGGCATGCACTCAAGGTTTGAAATGCTATTGTTTGCTGGCTCGTGGTCGCGATGATGGATGTGACACCCGCTCGGAATATCTCCGAAAGCAGCCGACCATACTTCTCGGTGAAGCTTCTTGCCGCCCCTAGAATAGTACCTTTCAGACGGCCAAAGCCGATAAAGGCCACCGTCAAAATACTGTGTGAGCGCATCGAGCACGACAGGATCACTGAACCCGGATAAAGGGACTCTGCGGATTTCCACCCGTTCTCCGTCAGAAACAAATGATCCGGCGTACATCTCACCGTATACCCTCCTGCGAACTCCACTTCCACAAGTCGGGCATTGGCCCTCGTTACTCTCGGATTCGAGTACCGCTTCCAGCCACATGTCGTTTGGACCTCTCCATTAAACGGTAGGTCCATTATACGACACGTTCCGTAACGCGTCAGTACTTTAGTTTCGCCAACAAAACAGCCATGCGAAGACCAATCGTGGTGCGGAACGTCCTGATATGTCTGCCGTTTCTCGTCATACTCACGGTGGTACTGGCGCAGCGCCGCAATGCCGCGCTTGCACCGCTCGGCATCGAACCAGCACCGCGGCAGCATCCGACGCACCTGGTCGATACCGTCGGCGCGGTATCCCTTCTCCGAGAGCGGGATCGTAGATTGGATTGTAGGCTGCACGCCCAGGCCAACGAGCGTGGCGGCGCGCGTTTCGCCGACGCTGATGTCCCGGCTGCGGGTGTCGTGCGGCATCACGTGCTCGCCGTAGAGATACCCGCACTCGGCGGCGCGTTCCTTGAGCATCTTGGCGTAAAACGGCAGGCCCTCGCCGCTCGCCTCGAAATAGTCGATGAGATGCACGGCAGCGCCGACACGCTGCACGAACCAGACAGCCGTCGCATCGCTGATCCCCAAATCCCACCACGTCTCGACCAGCTTTGCGGGGTCGTGCGGGACTTTGGTGATGCGGCCCTCGTCTTGCGCACGCGTCATCAACCGGCCGTAGTATGCCCCCGGCATCGCGGCGGTAAAGTCGCAGAGGTATTCCTGCCTAAAGCGAGCATCGCCTTCCTCGTCGCCGAACAGGTCTATCAGTTCGCGGCGCTCACGCTCGAGCGTAACGTCCGAAAACACGCCCGTCTTGGTGGCAGGCAGAATTTCGCAGTACCAATCAGGATCGTTGCGCGCCGCATCGAACATCGAGGCCGCATGATTGAGGCCGCGCGGGGTGGTAATGAACAACGCCCAGCCGTCGTTTTCGGCCAGGATCGGGCGCAGGAAAGCCCAGCTTTGCGGATCAGCCAGCGCCCATTCGAATAGACGATGCCGATTGGCGTGCTGCCGACGAGCGAATCGTAATTATCCGAGCCGATCAGTTGCCAGGTCGAGCCGCACTCGAAGTCGATCATCATCTCTTGATCGCGCGTGCGACTGCGGATCGCCGGCGGAAAGGCCTCGTCGATGCGGCGCAAGCCAGTGTGCGGGTTGATCGCGTGCCAAATGGCCTTGCGTGCCTGCGCCGCTTCGGGAAGCATGTGCCAGTAATTCCCGATGCGATTGTGAGCCGCTACGGCGGTCCAGTGCATGGCGATCGCGTCTTTTCCGCTGCGGCGGTGCCACACTGGGATCGCGCGCTTACAGCCTGCCTCCATAGCTGCCCATAGCGGCCATTGGTACCGCCGCAATTCGAAGTTGTGCGGGAGGACGACCGGATCAGGCCGTCGCAGCGCCATCGCCATCTGTGCCCTCGGGCGGCTTGAACATGTGGCGAATGACCACCTCGGCCTTCAGCGGCTCGCCATTCTCGCCGGTCAGCGCAACGCGCTCCCGGTACTTGTTTGGATCGGCAGCCTTGAGCAGAAAGATCAGCATCGTGTCTGAATATTCGCGGATCAGGCCGACCTCGGCTCCCATCTGATACACTGGCTTGTCAACGCCGTCGTGAGCACGCCGGTACCCTTCGTCCTCCAGATTCCAGCACGCCACCTTGAGCGCTTCGGCCCAGGCGCTCGCAAAGTCTGCATGCTCGTGCCGCCAGTAGAGCGCCGTGCGGCGGCTGATGTTTGCCGCGATGCACGCGTCCTTGACTTTGCCGGTTTCTGCGAGCGCCTCGGCAAACTTCTCGATCACCTCGGGGGTGCAACCATTCTCGCGATCTGCGTAGGCCGGCGAGATTGAAGTGCTCACGCTACATCCCTCCTGGCGCCGATGCGGTGCCGCTTGCGGATGATGCTGATGGTCGATCGCCCGAGCTCAGCCGCCATCTCCTCGTCGGTGAGGCCAGTCGCCGCCATCGTGCGGAGCAAATCCACCCTCGGCCAGAGACCACCGCCGCAGCGACCCGGCCAGGATGCCGCGTTCTCGCATCCTGGCGATTCTGTGCTCTACCACTCGCGGGGAAATATCCAGCACATGCGCAATCTCAGTCATCGTCAGCCCGACCACCCACAAGGCAGATACACCGGCATCATGATAACTGATGGAGTGCGCATTTGTCACGGGTTTGGTCTACCGGCTGTGCTGCATGGCCCGCAGCATGTCCCGCGCCTTGCCGAGCTGATCAAGCGGCAGAGAGCGACAGATCTCCTCGATCTCGTCCTGCCACCTGATCCGCATCACCGCGGCACTGAGACGGTCCTCCGCCCCGGCCGGAGGGGCAGTCTCCCAGCGGTACAGCGTGGCGCGGTCGACGTGGAGCGCAGCGGCAATCGCGGTTTGGTCAAGCCGCTCTGCGTCAGACGGGCCAGCGCCTCGGCAAAGGCGGTGGTCATGGCTTGCTCCTTTCCAGCAGGACCTTGACCAGCGCATCAGCTTCGGCGACGACATCCGGCGTGGCGTAACTAAGGTCGCAGAAGCCGCTCACCGAATAGCCAAGCTGCGCGGATCTGCATCTGATCTTCGGCCGGAAAGTCCATGCGCGCCAGCTCGTTTAGATCTAGCTGACCGGTGCTGAACAGATGATCGACGATCTTGTTCCGGCGAAATCTGGCGACGCCGTGCTTGTCAATCTCGATCGGCTGCATCGGGTGTTTCACGGCGCGTGCTCCTTTGGTTGGCCGGGCGATGATCTCGGCGCGGGTCATGCCGACACCTCGTGCGCCATCAAACGGTCGCGGAACATGCGGGCTCGCGCATCCCCCGCCGCAGCCCACGCCGCAGCCCTCGCCGCATCCCTCGCCGCAGCCCCCGCCGCATCCCCCGCCGCAGCCCCCGCCGCAGCCCTCGCCGCAGCCCTCGCCGCAGCCCTCGCCGCATCCCCCGCCGCAGCCCTCGCCGCAGCCCACGCCGCAGCCCTCGCCGCAGCCCACGCCGCAGCCCACGCCGCACGCAACTCATCGTCTGTCGCGTTACCGTCTGCATGTCGGCGCGCGACATCAATTGCGTTGCGGCTCCGATCGTCCGTCATCAGTGGCGCACCGCGTCGGCGAAATCGCACGCCAGGTGCCGAGAGAACGAGTCTGCCGGCTCGATCGTTGCGCGAAGACACCACAGCGCGTCCTCAAGTCCGTTGCTGTCGAGCACGGCGGTTAGCGGACCGGCTTATTGGCGCCGTGCTTGCGGACGCCACCAAGCGATTTAGCAAGCTTGGCGTAGCCCTCTTTGCAGGCTTCGTGCTCGCGCAATAATTCAAACGTTGTGTGCAGCATGTCATCATCTCCCGTTCCGACAGAGAGATACTACCAGATTGCGCGGCACATGCAACAGAAAAATGTTGCATCGCGCGATTATTTTATGCCGCGCCGGGGCGGATGCCGCCGCTGGTCTACCATCGGCGGCCGGCTTTTGAGTGTCTCGCAATCACCCTTCCTTGTTGTCCGCCGAGCACGGGGTTCTTCTTCCGCCTCGTCCTCCCTTCGCCGCAGTTCGGCATTCTGCCGCTCGATCGCCTGGATGACATCAACCGTCTGCTGAAAGCGCTATGAGATAGTCAAGCGTCCTAGCCTGGGCCCGGATGTCGAGGGCGCGATGGCGGTGGGATGGTGAGTTCGGGATCGTTGGTCATGATGTCGTGCTCCTTTCTGTTGCGCCGTTTGAACGAGCCTCCAGGGATGGACCCCCACCCACCTCAAAAGAGGGGCCGTCCCAATGAGAGCCACAACAAGGGGCTCATTGGGGCGTGCCCCATTGATGGTTTATCCCTAGGCTAATTTCATTGAGGCAAACCCCAATCCGCCCCAATGAAAGCGTGAATAGAAAAAATCATTGGGGCGCCTCCATTGCGTTTGGCCGGCCTTTTCGAGCCGTCTACGTACAGCCCCTTGCGTGTTTCCCGCTTGCTGGGAGATTTGTGGATCTGCAACCACGAGCAAGCCTGATTTTACCCACGCTTGGATGATCTCGCGGCATTGTCCTCTGTTCTTGTCGGGGGGCTTGTTCTTATCAGGCGCCAGGCCGCGCGATCGGTCGCGGCGTTGGCGTTTGAGTAGCGAATCTGTCCGGCATGCCAGCGTCGATATTGTCGAGGACGAGGTTGAGCGTTTCCTTATTCAGACCGTCCCATGTTTCCGGCGGCGTCCACGGTCTGACTGCCTGCACGTTATCTCCTGCTGGGTAGTCTGGCTCTGGTTCCCGGATTGGAATTGATGCGAGGCGATACCATCGGGCTTTTGATGCACGTGGCGCGAGGTTAGCTTTTGCGTCGTCGATGCCCGGATCAATCGGACACGATCTAATCGAGCACGCCCATCTTCGATGCTTCGTCAGTCGTCATGCCGGTAACGGTGAGACACGCAATCGCTGCGACGTTGGCGCCCGCACCTCGCGCCAGGTCCGCATCCCCGGGCGTCGCCTGCCCTTGCGGTTGTGATGCGGGACGAGGCACTAGCAGCCGTACGCCTACGGCGATACGGACGAGCGCGCGCATCACCACGTCTATGCCGTCGTTGCTGTTCCCAGGGCGCGCGAGAGCTTCGCAAAGGGGTCGAGGATCACGACGTCGCTTCGGTGCCGACGGATTGTCTCTCTGCCTATTCTGTCGGCGCCGCCGGTCTCTACGACATCGCCTGTTTCCGGACATCTTGGTCAGGCTGACGGTTGAGCCGGTGAGGCAGACGACAGCGAGCCACCCGGCGCGGATAAG
>JADJRF010000003.1 GCA_016712355.1 Vampirovibrionales bacterium
CGTTTTGGAGCATTAGCAGAGCAAGTCTGAGCCGATGCTGAAATCGGACTTTCTGGAGTTGCTAGAACGGACAACTCGATGAGCTGAGTCGAATGAGCTATCGAGCGTTCCAATCGGTTGGGTAGTTCTCGACTTAGTCGCCTGCATCTGGCTGCACGTTCTGGAGCATCAGCAGAGCAAGTCTGAGACTACGCTTGAATCGGACTTTCTGGAGTTGCTAGAACGGACAACTCGATGAGCTGAGTCGAATGAGCTATCGAGCGTTCCAATCGGTTGGGTAGTTCTCGACTTAGTCGCCTGCATCTGGCTGCACGTTCTGGAGCATCAGCAGAGCAAGTCTGAGACTACGCTTGAATCGGACTTTCTGGAGTTGCTAGAACGGACAACTCGATGAGCTGAGTCGAATGAGCTATCGAGCGTTCCAATCGGTTGGGTAGTTCTCGACTTAGTCGCCTGCATCTGGCTGCACGTTCTGGAGCATCAGCAGAGCAAGTCTGAGACTACGCTTGAATCGGACTTTCTGGAGTTGCTAGAATGGACAACTCGATGAGCTGAGTCGAATGAGCTATCGAGCGTTCCAATCGGTTGGGTAGTTCTCGACTTAGTCGCCTGCATCTGGCTGCACGTTCTGGAGCATCAGCAGAGCAAGTCTGAGACTACGCTTGAATCGGACTTTCTGGAGTTGCTAGAACGGACAACTCGATGAGCTGAGTCGAATGAGCTATCGAGCGTTCCAATCGGTTGGGTAGTTCTCGACTTAGTCGCCTGCATCTGGCTGCACGTTCTGGAGCATCAGCAGAGCAAGTCTGAGACTACGCTTGAATCGGACTTTCTGGTGTTGCTAGAATGGACAGCTCGATGAGCTGAGTCGAATGAGCTATCGAGCGTTCCAATCGGTTGGGTAGTTCTCGGCTTAGTCGCCTGCATCTGGCTGCACGTTCTGGAGCATTAGCAGAGCAAGTCTGAGACTACGCTTGAATCGGACTTTCTGGAGTTGCTAGAACGGACAACTCGATGAGCTGAGTCGAATGAGCTATCGAGCGTTCCAATCGGTTGGGTAGTTCTCGACTTAGTCGCCTGCATCTGGCTGCACGTTCTGGAGCATCAGCAGAGCAAGTCTGAGACTACGCTTGAATCGGACTTTCTGGAGTTGCTAGAATGGACAACTCGATGAGCTGAGTCGAATGAGCTATCGAGCGTTCCAATCGGTTGGGTAGTTCTCGACTTAGTCGCCTGCATCTGGCTGCACGTTCTGGAGCATCAGCAGAGCAAGTCTGAGACTACGCTTGAATCGGACTTTCTGGAGTTGCTAGAACGGACAACTCGATGAGCTGAGTCGAATGAGCTATCGAGCGTTCCAATCGGTTGGGTAGTTCTCGACTTAGTCGCCTGCATCTGGCTGCACGTTCTGGAGCATCAGCAGAGCAAGTCTGAGACTACGCTTGAATCGGACTTTCTGGAGTTGCTAGAACGGACAACTCGATGAGCTGAGTCGAATGAGCTATCGAGCGTTCCAATCGGTTGGGTAGTTCTCGACTTAGTCGCCTGCATCTGGCTGCACGTTCTGGAGCATCAGCAGAGCAAGTCTGAGACTACGCTTGAATCGGACTTTCTGGAGTTGCTAGAACGGACAACTCGATGAGCTGAGTCGAATGAGCTATCGAGCGTTCCAATCGGTTGGGTAGTTCTCGACTTAGTCGCCTGCATCTGGCTGCACGTTCTGGAGCATCAGCAGAGCAAGTCTGAGACTACGCTTGAATCGGACTTTCTGGAGTTGCTAGAACGGACAACTCGATGAGCTGAGTCGAATGAGCTATCGAGCGTTCCAATCGGTTGGGTAGTTCTCGACTTAGTCGCCTGCATCTGGCTGCACGTTCTGGAGCATCAGCAGAGCAAGTCTGAGACTACGCTTGAATCGGACTTTCTGGTGTTGCTAGAATGGGCAACTCGATGAGCTGAGTCGAATGAGCTATCGAGCGTTCCAATCGGTTGGGTAGTTCTCGACTTAGTCGCCTGCATCTGGCTGCACGTTCTGGAGCATCAGCAGAGCAAGTCTGAGACTACGCTTGAATCGGACTTTCTGGAGTTGCTAGAATGGACAACTCGATGAGCTGAGTCGAATGAGCTATCGAGCGTTCCAATCGGTTGGGTAGTTCTCGACTTAGTCGCCTGCATCTGGCTGCACGTTCTGGAGCATCAGCAGAGCAAGTCTGAGACTACGCTTGAATCGGACTTTCTGGAGTTGCTAGAATGGGCAACTCGATGAGCTGAGTCGAATGAGCTATCGAGCGTTCCAATCGGTTGGGTAGTTCTCGACTTAGTCGCCTGCATCTGGCTGCACGTTCTGGAGCATCAGCAGAGCAAGTCTGAGACTACGCTTGAATCGGACTTTCTGGAGTTGCTAGAACGGACAACTCGATGAGCTGAGTCGAATGAGCTATCGAGCGTTCCAATCGGTTGGGTAGTTCTCGACTTAGTCGCCTGCATCTGGCTGCACGTTCTGGAGCATCAGCAGAGCAAGTCTGAGACTACGCTTGAATCGGACTTTCTGGAGTTGCTAGAATGGACAACTCGATGAGCTGAGTCGAATGAGCTATCGAGCGTTCCAATCGGTTGGGTAGTTCTCGACTTAGTCGCCTGCATCTGGCTGCACGTTCTGGAGCATCAGCAGAGCAAGTCTGAGACTACGCTTGAATCGGACTTTCTGGAGTTGCTAGAATGGACAACTCGATGAGCTGAGTCGAATGAGCTATCGAGCGTTCCAATCGGTTGGGTAGTTCTCGACTTAGTCGCCTGCATCTGGCTGCACGTTCTGGAGCATCAGCAGAGCAAGTCTGAGACTACGCTTGAATCGGACTTTCTGGAGTTGCTAGAACGGACAACTCGATGAGCTGAGTCGAATGAGCTATCGAGCGTTCCAATCGGTTGGGTAGTTCTCGACTTAGTCGCCTGCATCTGGCTGCACGTTCTGGAGCATCAGCAGAGCAAGTCTGAGACTACGCTTGAATCGGACTTTCTGGAGTTGCTAGAACGGACAACTCGATGAGCTGAGTCGAATGAGCTATCGAGCGTTCCAATCGGTTGGGTAGTTCTCGACTTAGTCGCCTGCATCTGGCTGCACGTTCTGGAGCATCAGCAGAGCAAGTCTGAGACTACGCTTGAATCGGACTTTCTGGAGATGCTAGAATGGGCAACTCGATGAGCTGAGTCGAATGAGCTATCGAGCGTTCCAATCGGTTGGGTAGTTCTCGACTTAGTCGCCTGCATCTGGCTGCACGTTCTGGAGCATCAGCAGAGCAAGTCTGAGACTACGCTTGAATCGGACTTTCTGGAGTTGCTAGAATGGACAACTCGATGAGCTGAGTCGAATGAGCTATCGAGCGTTCCAATCGGTTGGGTAGTTCTCGACTTAGTCGCCTGCATCTGGCTGCACGTTCTGGAGCATCAGCAGAGCAAGTCTGAGACTACGCTTGAATCGGACTTTCTGGTGTTGCTAGAATGGACAGCTCGATGAGCTGAGTCGAATGAGCTATCGAGCGTTCCAATCGGTTGGGTAGTTCTCGACTTAGTCGCCTGCATCTGGCTGCACGTTCTGGAGCATCAGCAGAGCAAGTCTGAGACTACGCTTGAATCGGACTTTCTGGAGTTGCTAGAACGGACAACTCGATGAGCTGAGTCGAATGAGCTATCGAGCGTTCCAATCGGTTGGGTAGTTCTCGACTTAGTCGCCTGCATCTGGCTGCACGTTCTGGAGCATCAGCAGAGCAAGTCTGAGACTACGCTTGAATCGGACTTTCTGGAGATGCTAGAATGGGCAACTCGATGAGCTGAGTCGAATGAGCTATCGAGCGTTCCAATCGGTTGGGTAGTTCTCGACTTAGTCGCCTGCATCTGGCTGCACGTTCTGGAGCATCAGCAGAGCAAGTCTGAGACTACGCTTGAATCGGACTTTCTGGAGATGCTAGAATGGGCAACTCGATGAGCTGAGTCGAATGAGCTATCGAGCGTTCCAATCGGTTGGGTAGTTCTCGACTTAGTCGCCTGCATCTGGCTGCACGTTCTGGAGCATCAGCAGAGCAAGTCTGAGACTACGCTTGAATCGGACTTTCTGGTGTTGCTAGAATGGGCAACTCGATGAGCTGAGTCGAATGAGCTATCGAGCGTTCCAATCGGTTGGGTAGTTCTCGACTTAGTCGCCTGCATCTGGCTGCACGTTCTGGAGCATCAGCAGAGCAAGTCTGAGACTACGCTTGAATCGGACTTTCTGGAGATGCTAGAATGGGCAACTCGATGAGCTGAGTCGAATGAGCTATCGAGCGTTGCAATCGGTTGGGTAGTTCTCGAATTAGTCGTCGGCATCTGGCTGCACGTTCTGGAGCATCAGCAGAGCAAGTCTGAGACTACGCTTGAATCGGACTTTCTGGAGATGCTAGAATGGGCAACTCGATGAGCTGAGTCTAATGAGCTATCGAGCGTTCCAATCGGTTGGGTAGTTCTCGACTTAGTCGCCTGCATCTGGCTGCACGTTCTGGAGCATCAGCAGAGCAAGTCTTAGACAACGCTTGAATCGGACTTTCTGGAGATGCTAGAATGGGCAACTCGATGAGCTGAGTCGAATGAGCTATCGAGCGTTCAAATCGGTTGGGTAGTTGTCGAGTTAATCGCCTGCGTCAGGCTGCACGTTCTGGAGCATCAGCAGAGCAAGTCTTAGACAACGCTTGATTCGGACTTTCTGGAGATGCTAGAACAGGCAACTCGATGAGCTGAGTCGAATGGGCTATCGAGCGTTCAAATCGGTTCGGTAGGTAGCCTGCATCTTGCTGCACGTTCTGGAGCACCAGCAGAGCAAGTCTAAGACAACGCTTGATTCGGACTTTGTGGAGATGCTAGAATGGGCAACTCGATGAGCTGAGTCTAATGAGCTATCGAGCGTTCCAATCGGTTGGAGTAGTTCTCGACTTAGTCGCCGGCATCTTCCTGCACGTTCTGGAGCATCAGCAGAGCAAGTCTTAGACAACGCTTGATTCGGACTTTCTGGAGATGCTAGAATGGGCAACTCGATGAGCTGAGTCGAATGAGCTATCGAGCGTTCAAATCGGTTCGGTAGTTGTCGAGTTAATCGCCGGCATCTTACTGCACGTTCTGGAGCATCAGCAGAGCAAGTCTTAGACAACGCTTGAATCGGACTTTCTGGAGATGCTAGAATGGGCAACTCGATGAGCTGAGTCTACTGAGCTATCGAGCGTTCCAATCGGTTGGGTAGTTCTCGAATTAGTCGTCGGCATCTGGCTGCACGTTCTGGAGCATCAGCAGAGCAAGTCTGAGACTACGCTTGAATCGGACTTTCTGGAGATGCTCGAATGGGCAACTCGATGAGCTGAGTCTAATGAGCTATCGAGCGTTGAAATCGCTTCAGTAGTTCTCGACTTAGTCGCCTGCATCTGGCTGCACGTTCTGGAGCATCAGCAGAGCAAGTCTGAGACTACGCTTGAATCGGACTTTCTGGAGATGCTAGAATGGGCAACTCGATGAGCTGAGTCTAATGAGCTATCGAGCGTTCAAATCGGTTGGGTAGTTCTCGACTTAGACGCCTGCTTCTGGCAGCACGTTCTAAAGCATCAGCAGAGCAAGTCTTAGACGACGCTTGATTCGGACTTTCTGAAGATGCTAGAATGGGCAACTCGATGAGCTGAGTCGAATGAGCTATCGAGCGTTGAAATCGGTTGGATAGTTCTCGAGTTAGACGCCAGCATCTGGCAGCACGTTCTGAAGCATCAGCAGAGCAAGTCTGAGACTACGCTTGAATCGGACTTTCTGGAGATGCTAGAATGGGCAACTCGATGAGCTGAGTCTAATGAGCTATCGAGCGTTGAAATCGGTTGGATAGTTCTCGACTTAGACGCCCGCATCTGGCAGCACGTTCTGGAGCATCAGCAGAGCAAGTCTGAGACTACGCTTGAATCGGACTTTCTGGAGATGCTAGAATGGGCAACTCGATGAGCTGAGTCTAATGAGCTATCGAGCGTTCAAATCGGTTGGGTAGTTGTCGAGTTAGACGCCTGCATCCGGCAGCACGTTCTGGAGCATCAGCAGAGCAAGTCTTAGACAACGCTTGATTCGGACTTTCTGGAGATGCTAGAATGGGCAACTCGATGAGCTGAGTCTAATGAGCTATCGAGCGTTGAAATCGGTTGGATAGTTCTCGACTTAGACGCCCGCTTCTGGCAGCACGTTCTGGAGCATCAGCAGAGCAAGTCTGAGACTACGCTTGAATCGGACTTTCTGGAGATGCTAGAATGGGCAACTCGATGAGCTGAGTCTAATGAGCTATCGAGCGTTGAAATCGGTTGGATAGTTCTCGAGTTAGACGCCGGCATCTGGCTACACGTTCTGGAGCATCAGCAGAGCAAGTCTGAGACTACGCTTGAATCGGATTTTCTGGAGATGCTGGAATGGGCAGCTCGATAAGCTGAGTCTAACGAGCTATCGAGCGCTGAAATCGGTTGGGTAGTTCTCGACTTAGACGCCTGCTTCTGGCAGCACGTTCTGGAGCATCAGCAGAGCAAGTCTGAGACTACGCTTGAATCGGACTTTCTGGAGATGCTAGAATGGGCAACTCGATGAGCTGAGTCTAATGAGCTATCGAGCGTTGAAATCGGTTGGATAGTTCTCGAGTTAGACGCCCGCTTCTGGCAGCACGTTCTGGAGCATCAGCAGAGCAAGTCTGAGACTACGCTTGAATCGGACTTTCTGGAGATGCTAGAATGGGCAACTCGATGAGCTGAGTCTAATGAGCTATCGGGCGTTGAAATCGGTTGGATAGTTCTCGAGTTAGACGCCCGCATCTGGCAGCACGTTCTGGAGCATCAGCAGAGCAAGTCTGAGACTACGCTTGAATCGGACTTTCTGGAGATGCTAGAATGGGCAACTCGATGAGCTGAGTCTAATGAGCTATCGAGCGTTGAAATCGGTTGGATAGTTCTCGAAAGTCGCCCGCATTTGGCAGCACGTTCTGGAGCATCAGCAGAGCAAGTCTGAGACTACGCTTGAATCGGATTTTCTGGAGATGCTGGAATGGGCAGCTCGATAAGCTGAGTCTAACGAGCTATCGAGCGCTGAAATCGGTTGGGTAGTTCTCGACTTAGACGCCTGCTTCTGACAGCACCTTCTAAAGCATCAGCAGAGCAGGTCTGAGACTACGCTTGAATCGGATTTTCTGGAGATGCTGGAATGGGCAGCTCGATAAGCTGAGTCTAATGAGCTATCGATCGTTGAAATCGGTTGGATAGTTCTCGACTTAGACGCCCGCTTCTGGCAGCACGTTCTGGAGCATCAGCAGAGCAAGTCTGAGACTACGCTTGAATCGGACTTTCTGGAGATGCTAGAATGGGCAACTCGATGAGCTGAGTCTAATGAGCTATCGAGCGTTGAAATCGCTTGGATAGTTCTCGAGTTAGACGCCCGCTTCTGGCAGCACGTTCTGGAGCATCAGCAGAGCAAGTCTGAGACTACGCTTGAATCGGACTTTCTGGAGATGCTCGAATGGGCAACTCGATGAGCTGAGTCTAATGAGCTATCGAGCGTTGAAATCGCTTGGATAGTTCTCGAGTTAGACGCCCGCTTCTGGCAGCACGTTCTGGAGCATCAGCAGAGCAAGTCTGAGACTACGCTTGAATCGGACTTTCTGGAGATGCTCGAATGGGCAACTCGACGAGCTGAGTCTAATGAGCTATCGAGCGTTGAAATCGCTTGGATAGTTCTCGAGTTAGACGCCCGCTTCTGGCAGCACGTTCTGGAGCATCAGCAGAGCAAGTCTGAGACTACGCTTGAATCGGACTTTCTGGAGATGCTCGAATGGGCAACTCGATGAGCTGAGTCTAATGAGCTATCGAGCGTTGAAATCGCTTGGATAGTTCTCGAGTTAGACGCCCGCTTCTGGCAGCACGTTCTGGAGCATCAGCAGAGCAAGTCTGAGACTACGCTTGAATCGGACTTTCTGGAGATGCTCGAATGGGCAACTCGATGAGCTGAGTCTAATGAGCTATCGAGCGTTGAAATCGCTTGGATAGTTCTCGAGTTAGACGCCCGCTTCTGGCAGCACGTTCTGGAGCATCAGCAGAGCAAGTCTGAGACTACGCTTGAATCGGACTTTCTGGAGATGCTAGAATGGGCAACTCGATGAGCTGAGTCTAATGAGCTATCGAGCGTTGAAATCGCTTGGATAGTTCTCGAGTTAGACGCCCGCTTCTGGCAGCACGTTCTGGAGCATCAGCAGAGCAAGTCTGAGACTACGCTTGAATCGGACTTTCTGGAGATGCTCGAATGGGCAACTCGACGAGCTGAGTCTAATGAGCTATCGAGCGTTGAAATCGCTTGGATAGTTCTCGAGTTAGACGCCCGCTTCTGGCAGCACGTTCTGGAGCATCAGCAGAGCAAGTCTGAGACTACGCTTGAATCGGACTTTCTGGAGATGCTCGAATGGGCAACTCGATGAGCTGAGTCTAATGAGCTATCGAGCGTTGAAATCGCTTGGATAGTTCTCGAGTTAGACGCCCGCTTCTGGCAGCACGTTCTGGAGCATCAGCAGAGCAAGTCTGAGACTACGCTTGAATCGGACTTTCTGGAGATGCTCGAATGGGCAACTCGATGAGCTGAGTCTAATGAGCTATCGAGCGTTGAAATCGCTTGGATAGTTCTCGAGTTAGACGCCCGCTTCTGGCAGCACGTTCTGGAGCATCAGCAGAGCAAGTCTGAGACTACGCTTGAATCGGACTTTCTGGAGATGCTCGAATGGGCAACTCGATGAGCTGAGTCTAATGAGCTATCGAGCGTTGAAATCGCTTGGATAGTTCTCGAGTTAGACGCCCGCTTCTGGCAGCACGTTCTGGAGCATCAGCAGAGCAAGTCTGAGACTACGCTTGAATCGGACTTTCTGGAGATGCTCGAATGGGCAACTCGATGAGCTGAGTCTAATGAGCTATCGAGCGTTGAAATCGCTTGGATAGTTCTCGAGTTAGACGCCCGCTTCTGGCAGCACGTTCTGGAGCATCAGCAGAGCAAGTCTGAGACTACGCTTGAATCGGACTTTCTGGAGATGCTCGAATGGGCAACTCGATGAGCTGAGTCTAATGAGCTATCGAGCGTTGAAATCGCTTGGATAGTTCTCGAGTTAGACGCCCGCTTCTGGCAGCACGTTCTGGAGCATCAGCAGAGCAAGTCTGAGACTACGCTTGAATCGGACTTTCTGGAGATGCTCGAATGGGCAACTCGATGAGCTGAGTCTAATGAGCTATCGAGCGTTGAAATCGCTTGGATAGTTCTCGAGTTAGACGCCCGCTTCTGGCAGCACGTTCTGGAGCATCAGCAGAGCAAGTCTGAGACTACGCTTGAATCGGACTTTCTGGAGATGCTCGAATGGGCAACTCGATGAGCTGAGTCTAATGAGCTATCGAGCGTTGAAATCGCTTGGATAGTTCTCGAGTTAGACGCCCGCTTCTGGCAGCACGTTCTGGAGCATCAGCAGAGCAAGTCTGAGACTACGCTTGAATCGGACTTTCTGGAGATGCTCGAATGGGCAACTCGATGAGCTGAGTCTAATGAGCTATCGAGCGTTGAAATCGCTTGGATAGTTCTCGAGTTAGACGCCCGCTTCTGGCAGCACGTTCTGGAGCATCAGCAGAGCAAGTCTGAGACTACGCTTGAATCGGACTTTCTGGAGATGCTCGAATGGGCAACTCGATGAGCTGAGTCTAATGAGCTATCGAGCGTTGAAATCGCTTGGATAGTTCTCGAGTTAGACGCCCGCTTCTGGCAGCACGTTCTGGAGCATCAGCAGAGCAAGTCTGAGACTACGCTTGAATCGGACTTTCTGGAGATGCTCGAATGGGCAACTCGATGAGCTGATTCTAATGAGCTATCGAGCGTTGAAATCGCTTGGATAGTTCTCGAGTTAGACGCCCGCTTCTGGCAGCACGTTCTGGAGCATCAGCAGAGCAAGTCTGAGACTACGCTTGAATCGGACTTTCTGGAGATGCTCGAATGGGCAACTCGATGAGCTGAGTCTAATGAGCTATCGAGCGTTGAAATCGCTTGGATAGTTCTCGAGTTAGACGCCCGCTTCTGGCAGCACGTTCTGGAGCATCAGCAGAGCAAGTCTGAGACTACGCTTGAATCGGACTTTCTGGAGATGCTCGAATGGGCAACTCGATGAGCTGATTCTAATGAGCTATCGAGCGTTGAAATCGCTTGGATAGTTCTCGAGTTAGACGCCCGCTTCTGGCAGCACGTTCTGGAGCATCAGCAGAGCAAGTCTGAGACTACGCTTGAATCGGACTTTCTGGAGATGCTAGAATGGGCAACTCGATGAGCTGAGTCTAATGAGCTATCGAGCGTTGAAATCGCTTGGATAGTTCTCGAGTTAGACGCCCGCTTCTGGCAGCACGTTCTGGAGCATCAGCAGAGCAAGTCTGAGACTACGCTTGAATCGGACTTTCTGGAGATGCTCGAATGGGCAACTCGATGAGCTGATTCTAATGAGCTATCGAGCGTTGAAATCGCTTGGATAGTTCTCGAGTTAGACGCCCGCTTCTGGCAGCACGTTCTGGAGCATCAGCAGAGCAAGTCTGAGACTACGCTTGAATCGGACTTTCTGGAGATGCTCGAATGGGCAACTCGATGAGCTGAGTCTAATGAGCTATCGAGCGTTGAAATCGCTTGGATAGTTCTCGAGTTAGACGCCCGCTTCTGGCAGCACGTTCTGGAGCATCAGCAGAGCAAGTCTGAGACTACGCTTGAATCGGACTTTCTGGAGATGCTCGAATGGGCAACTCGATGAGCTGAGTCTAATGAGCTATCGAGCGTTGAAATCGCTTGGATAGTTCTCGAGTTAGACGCCCGCTTCTGGCAGCACGTTCTGGAGCATCAGCAGAGCAAGTCTGAGACTACGCTTGAATCGGACTTTCTGGAGATGCTCGAATGGGCAACTCGATGAGCTGATTCTAATGAGCTATCGAGCGTTGAAATCGCTTGGATAGTTCTCGAGTTAGACGCCCGCTTCTGGCAGCACGTTCTGGAGCATCAGCAGAGCAAGTCTGAGACTACGCTTGAATCGGACTTTCTGGAGATGCTCGAATGGGCAACTCGATGAGCTGAGTCTAATGAGCTATCGAGCGTTGAAATCGCTTGGATAGTTCTCGAGTTAGACGCCCGCTTCTGGCAGCACGTTCTGGAGCATCAGCAGAGCAAGTCTGAGACTACGCTTGAATCGGACTTTCTGGAGATGCTCGAATGGGCAACTCGATGAGCTGAGTCTAATGAGCTATCGAGCGTTGAAATCGCTTGGATAGTTCTCGAGTTAGACGCCCGCTTCTGGCAGCACGTTCTGGAGCATCAGCAGAGCAAGTCTGAGACTACGCTTGAATCGGACTTTCTGGAGATGCTCGAATGGGCAACTCGATGAGCTGAGTCTAATGAGCTATCGAGCGTTGAAATCGCTTGGATAGTTCTCGAGTTAGACGCCCGCTTCTGGCAGCACGTTCTGGAGCATCAGCAGAGCAAGTCTGAGACTACGCTTGAATCGGACTTTCTGGAGATGCTCGAATGGGCAACTCGATGAGCTGAGTCTAATGAGCTATCGAGCGTTGAAATCGCTTGGATAGTTCTCGAGTTAGACGCCCGCTTCTGGCAGCACGTTCTGGAGCATCAGCAGAGCAAGTCTGAGACTACGCTTGAATCGGACTTTCTGGAGATGCTCGAATGGGCAACTCGATGAGCTGAGTCTAATGAGCTATCGAGCGTTGAAATCGCTTGGATAGTTCTCGAGTTAGACGCCCGCTTCTGGCAGCACGTTCTGGAGCATCAGCAGAGCAAGTCTGAGACTACGCTTGAATCGGACTTTCTGGAGATGCTCGAATGGGCAACTCGATGAGCTGAGTCTAATGAGCTATCGAGCGTTGAAATCGCTTGGATAGTTCTCGAGTTAGACGCCCGCTTCTGGCAGCACGTTCTGGAGCATCAGCAGAGCAAGTCTGAGACTACGCTTGAATCGGACTTTCTGGAGATGCTCGAATGGGCAACTCGATGAGCTGAGTCTAATGAGCTATCGAGCGTTGAAATCGCTTGGATAGTTCTCGAGTTAGACGCCCGCTTCTGGCAGCACGTTCTGGAGCATCAGCAGAGCAAGTCTGAGACTACGCTTGAATCGGACTTTCTGGAGATGCTCGAATGGGCAACTCGATGAGCTGAGTCTAATGAGCTATCGAGCGTTGAAATCGCTTGGATAGTTCTCGAGTTAGACGCCCGCTTCTGGCAGCACGTTCTGGAGCATCAGCAGAGCAAGTCTGAGACTACGCTTGAATCGGACTTTCTGGAGATGCTCGAATGGGCAACTCGATGAGCTGAGTCTAATGAGCTATCGAGCGTTGAAATCGCTTGGATAGTTCTCGAGTTAGACGCCCGCTTCTGGCAGCACGTTCTGGAGCATCAGCAGAGCAAGTCTGAGACTACGCTTGAATCGGACTTTCTGGAGATGCTCGAATGGGCAACTCGATGAGCTGAGTCTAATGAGCTATCGAGCGTTGAAATCGCTTGGATAGTTCTCGAGTTAGACGCCCGCTTCTGGCAGCACGTTCTGGAGCATCAGCAGAGCAAGTCTGAGACTACGCTTGAATCGGACTTTCTGGAGATGCTCGAATGGGCAACTCGATGAGCTGAGTCTAATGAGCTATCGAGCGTTGAAATCGCTTGGATAGTTCTCGAGTTAGACGCCCGCTTCTGGCAGCACGTTCTGGAGCATCAGCAGAGCAAGTCTGAGACTACGCTTGAATCGGACTTTCTGGAGATGCTCGAATGGGCAACTCGATGAGCTGAGTCTAATGAGCTATCGAGCGTTGAAATCGCTTGGATAGTTCTCGAGTTAGACGCCCGCTTCTGGCAGCACGTTCTGGAGCATCAGCAGAGCAAGTCTGAGACTACGCTTGAATCGGACTTTCTGGAGATGCTCGAATGGGCAACTCGATGAGCTGAGTCTAATGAGCTATCGAGCGTTGAAATCGCTTGGATAGTTCTCGAGTTAGACGCCCGCTTCTGGCAGCACGTTCTGGAGCATCAGCAGAGCAAGTCTGAGACTACGCTTGAATCGGACTTTCTGGAGATGCTCGAATGGGCAACTCGATGAGCTGAGTCTAATGAGCTATCGAGCGTTGAAATCGCTTGGATAGTTCTCGAGTTAGACGCCCGCTTCTGGCAGCACGTTCTGGAGCATCAGCAGAGCAAGTCTGAGACTACGCTTGAATCGGACTTTCTGGAGATGCTCGAATGGGCAACTCGATGAGCTGAGTCTAATGAGCTATCGAGCGTTGAAATCGCTTGGATAGTTCTCGAGTTAGACGCCCGCTTCTGGCAGCACGTTCTGGAGCATCAGCAGAGCAAGTCTGAGACTACGCTTGAATCGGACTTTCTGGAGATGCTCGAATGGGCAACTCGATGAGCTGAGTCTAATGAGCTATCGAGCGTTGAAATCGCTTGGATAGTTCTCGAGTTAGACGCCCGCTTCTGGCAGCACGTTCTGGAGCATCAGCAGAGCAAGTCTGAGACTACGCTTGAATCGGACTTTCTGGAGATGCTCGAATGGGCAACTCGATGAGCTGAGTCTAATGAGCTATCGAGCGTTGAAATCGCTTGGATAGTTCTCGAGTTAGACGCCCGCTTCTGGCAGCACGTTCTGGAGCATCAGCAGAGCAAGTCTGAGACTACGCTTGAATCGGACTTTCTGGAGATGCTCGAATGGGCAACTCGATGAGCTGAGTCTAATGAGCTATCGAGCGTTGAAATCGCTTGGATAGTTCTCGAGTTAGACGCCCGCTTCTGGCAGCACGTTCTGGAGCATCAGCAGAGCAAGTCTGAGACTACGCTTGAATCGGACTTTCTGGAGATGCTCGAATGGGCAACTCGATGAGCTGAGTCTAATGAGCTATCGAGCGTTGAAATCGGTTGGATAGTTCTCGAGTTAGACGCCCGCTTCTGGCAGCACGTTCTGGAGCATCAGCAGAGCAAGTCTGAGACTACGCTTGAATCGGACTTTCTGGAGATGCTCGAATGGGCAACTCGATGAGCTGAGTCTAATGAGCTATCGAGCGTTGAAATCGCTTGGATAGTTCTCGAGTTAGACGCCCGCTTCTGGCAGCACGTTCTGGAGCATCAGCAGAGCAAGTCTGAGACTACGCTTGAATCGGACTTTCTGGAGATGCTCGAATGGGCAACTCGATGAGCTGAGTCTAATGAGCTATCGAGCGTTGAAATCGGTTGGATAGTTCTCGAGTTAGACGCCCGCTTCTGGCAGCACGTTCTGGAGCATCAGCAGAGCAAGTCTGAGACTACGCTTGAATCGGACTTTCTGGAGATGCTCGAATGGGCAACTCGATGAGCTGAGTCTAATGAGCTATCGAGCGTTGAAATCGGTTGGATAGTTCTCGAGTTAGACGCCCGCTTCTGGCAGCACGTTCTGGAGCATCAGCAGAGCAAGTCTGAGACTACGCTTGAATCGGACTTTCTGGAGATGCTCGAATGGGCAACTCGATGAGCTGAGTCTAATGAGCTATCGAGCGTTGAAATCGCTTGGATAGTTCTCGAGTTAGACGCCCGCTTCTGGCAGCACGTTCTGGAGCATCAGCAGAGCAAGTCTGAGACTACGCTTGAATCGGACTTTCTGGAGATGCTAGAATGGGCAACTCGATGAGCTGAGTCTAATGAGCTATCGGGCGTTGAAATCGGTTGGATAGTTCTCGAGTTAGACGCCCGCTTCTGGCAGCACGTTCTGGAGCATCAGCAGAGCAAGTCTGAGACTACGCTTGAATCGGACTTTCTGGAGATGCTAGAATGGGCAACTCGATGAGCTGAGTCTAATGAGCTATCGAGCGTTGAAATCGCTTGGATAGTTCTCGAGTTAGACGCCAGCTTCTGGCAGCACGTTCTGGAGCATCAGCAGAGCAAGTCTGAGACTACGCTTGAATCGGACTTTCTGGAGATGCTAGAATGGGCAACTCGATGAGCTGAGTCTAATGAGCTATCGAGCGTTGAAATCGGTTGGATAGTTCTCGAGTTAGACGCCAGCTTCTGGCAGCACGTTCTGGAGCATCAGCAGAGCAAATCTGAGACTACGCTTGAATCGGACTTTCTGGAGATGCTAGAATGGGCAACTCGATGAGCTGAGTCTAATGAGCTATCGAGCGTTGAAATCGGTTGGATAGTTCTCGAGTTAGACGCCAGCTTCTGGCAGCACGTTCTGGAGCATCAGCAGAGCAAATCTGAGACTACGCTTGAATCGGACTTTCTGGAGATGCTAGAATGGGCAACTCGATGAGCTGAGTCTAATGAGCTATCGAGCGTTGAAATCGGTTGGATAGTTCTCGAGTTAGACGCCAGCTTCTGGCAGCACGTTCTGGAGCATCAGCAGAGCAAATCTGAGACTACGCTTGAATCGGACTTTCTGGAGATGCTAGAATGGGCAACTCGATGAGCTGAGTCTAATGAGCTATCGAGCGTTGAAATCGGTTGGATAGTTCTCGAGTTAGACGCCAGCTTCTGGCAGCACGTTCTGGAGCATCAGCAGAGCAAATCTGAGACTACGCTTGAATCGGACTTTCTGGAGATGCTAGAATGGGCAACTCGATGAGCTGAGTCTAATGAGCTATCGAGCGTTGAAATCGGTTGGATAGTTCTCGAGTTAGACGCCAGCTTCTGGCAGCACGTTCTGGAGCATCAGCAGAGCAAGTCTGAGACTACGCTTGAATCGGACTTTCTGGAGATGCTAGAATGGGCAACTCGATGAGCTGAGTCTAATGAGCTATCGAGCGTTGAAATGGTTTGGATAGTTCTCGAGTTAGACGCCAGCTTCTGGCAGCACGTTCTGGAGCATCAGCAGAGCAAGTCTGAGACTACGCTTGAATCGGACTTTCTGGAGATGCTAGAATGGGCAACTCGATGAGCTGAGTCTAATGAGCTATCGAGCGTTGAAATCGGTTGGATAGTTCTCGAGTTAGACGCCAGCTTCTGGCAGCACGTTCTGGAGCATCAGCAGAGCAAATCTGAGACTACGCTTGAATCGGACTTTCTGGAGATGCTAGAATGGGCAACTCGATGAGCTGAGTCTAATGAGCTATCGAGCGTTGAAATCGGTTGGATAGTTCTCGAGTTAGACGCCAGCTTCTGGCAGCACGTTCTGGAGCATCAGCAGAGCAAATCTGAGACTACGCTTGAATCGGACTTTCTGGAGATGCTAGAATGGGCAACTCGATGAGCTGAGTCTAATGAGCTATCGAGCGTTGAAATCGGTTGGATAGTTCTCGAGTTAGACGCCAGCTTCTGGCAGCACGTTCTGGAGCATCAGCAGAGCAAATCTGAGACTACGCTTGAATCGGACTTTCTGGAGATGCTAGAATGGGCAACTCGATGAGCTGAGTCTAATGAGCTATCGAGCGTTGAAATCGGTTGGATAGTTCTCGAGTTAGACGCCAGCTTCTGGCAGCACGTTCTGGAGCATCAGCAGAGCAAATCTGAGACTACGCTTGAATCGGACTTTCTGGAGATGCTAGAATGGGCAACTCGATGAGCTGAGTCTAATGAGCTATCGAGCGTTGAAATCGGTTGGATAGTTCTCGAGTTAGACGCCAGCTTCTGGCAGCACGTTCTGGAGCATCAGCAGAGCAAATCTGAGACTACGCTTGAATCGGACTTTCTGGAGATGCTAGAATGGGCAACTCGATGAGCTGAGTCTAATGAGCTATCGAGCGTTGAAATCGGTTGGATAGTTCTCGAGTTAGACGCCAGCTTCTGGCAGCACGTTCTGGAGCATCAGCAGAGCAAATCTGAGACTACGCTTGAATCGGACTTTCTGGAGATGCTAGAATGGGCAACTCGATGAGCTGAGTCTAATGAGCTATCGAGCGTTGAAATCGGTTGGATAGTTCTCGAGTTAGACGCCAGCTTCTGGCAGCACGTTCTGGAGCATCAGCAGAGCAAATCTGAGACTACGCTTGAATCGGACTTTCTGGAGATGCTAGAATGGGCAACTCGATGAGCTGAGTCTAATGAGCTATCGAGCGTTGAAATCGGTTGGATAGTTCTCGAGTTAGACGCCAGCTTCTGGCAGCACGTTCTGGAGCATCAGCAGAGCAAGTCTGAGACTACGCTTGAATCGGACTTTCTGGAGATGCTAGAATGGGCAACTCGATGAGCTGAGTCTAATGAGCTATCGAGCGTTGAAATCGGTTGGATAGTTCTCGAGTTAGACGCCAGCTTCTGGCAGCACGTTCTGGAGCATCAGCAGAGCAAGTCTGAGACTACGCTTGAATCGGACTTTCTGGAGATGCTAGAATGGGCAACTCGATGAGCTGAGTCTAATGAGCTATCGAGCGTTGAAATCGGTTGGATAGTTCTCGAGTTAGACGCCAGCTTCTGGCAGCACGTTCTGGAGCATCAGCAGAGCAAATCTGAGACTACGCTTGAATCGGACTTTCTGGAGATGCTAGAATGGGCAACTCGATGAGCTGAGTCTAATGAGCTATCGAGCGTTGAAATCGGTTGGATAGTTCTCGAGTTAGACGCCAGCTTCTGGCAGCACGTTCTGGAGCATCAGCAGAGCAAATCTGAGACTACGCTTGAATCGGACTTTCTGGAGATGCTAGAATGGGCAACTCGATGAGCTGAGTCTAATGAGCTATCGAGCGTTGAAATCGGTTGGATAGTTCTCGAGTTAGACGCCAGCTTCTGGCAGCACGTTCTGGAGCATCAGCAGAGCAAATCTGAGACTACGCTTGAATCGGACTTTCTGGAGATGCTAGAATGGGCAACTCGATGAGCTGAGTCTAATGAGCTATCGAGCGTTGAAATCGGTTGGATAGTTCTCGAGTTAGACGCCAGCTTCTGGCAGCACGTTCTGGAGCATCAGCAGAGCAAATCTGAGACTACGCTTGAATCGGACTTTCTGGAGATGCTAGAATGGGCAACTCGATGAGCTGAGTCTAATGAGCTATCGAGCGTTGAAATCGGTTGGATAGTTCTCGAGTTAGACGCCAGCTTCTGGCAGCACGTTCTGGAGCATCAGCAGAGCAAATCTGAGACTACGCTTGAATCGGACTTTCTGGAGATGCTAGAATGGGCAACTCGATGAGCTGAGTCTAATGAGCTATCGAGCGTTGAAATCGGTTGGATAGTTCTCGAGTTAGACGCCAGCTTCTGGCAGCACGTTCTGGAGCATCAGCAGAGCAAATCTGAGACTACGCTTGAATCGGACTTTCTGGAGATGCTAGAATGGGCAACTCGATGAGCTGAGTCTAATGAGCTATCGAGCGTTGAAATCGGTTGGATAGTTCTCGAGTTAGACGCCAGCTTCTGGCAGCACGTTCTGGAGCATCAGCAGAGCAAATCTGAGACTACGCTTGAATCGGACTTTCTGGAGATGCTAGAATGGGCAACTCGATGAGCTGAGTCTAATGAGCTATCGAGCGTTGAAATCGGTTGGATAGTTCTCGAGTTAGACGCCAGCTTCTGGCAGCACGTTCTGGAGCATCAGCAGAGCAAGTCTGAGACTACGCTTGAATCGGACTTTCTGGAGATGCTAGAATGGGCAACTCGATGAGCTGAGTCTAATGAGCTATCGAGCGTTGAAATCGGTTGGATAGTTCTCGAGTTAGACGCCAGCTTCTGGCAGCACGTTCTGGAGCATCAGCAGAGCAAGTCTGAGACTACGCTTGAATCGGACTTTCTGGAGATGCTAGAATGGGCAACTCGATGAGCTGAGTCTAATGAGCTATCGAGCGTTGAAATCGGTTGGATAGTTCTCGAGTTAGACGCCAGCTTCTGGCAGCACGTTCTGGAGCATCAGCAGAGCAAATCTGAGACTACGCTTGAATCGGACTTTCTGGAGATGCTAGAATGGGCAACTCGATGAGCTGAGTCTAATGAGCTATCGAGCGTTGAAATCGGTTGGATAGTTCTCGAGTTAGACGCCAGCTTCTGGCAGCACGTTCTGGAGCATCAGCAGAGCAAATCTGAGACTACGCTTGAATCGGACTTTCTGGAGATGCTAGAATGGGCAACTCGATGAGCTGAGTCTAATGAGCTATCGAGCGTTGAAATCGGTTGGATAGTTCTCGAGTTAGACGCCAGCTTCTGGCAGCACGTTCTGGAGCATCAGCAGAGCAAATCTGAGACTACGCTTGAATCGGACTTTCTGGAGATGCTAGAATGGGCAACTCGATGAGCTGAGTCTAATGAGCTATCGAGCGTTGAAATCGGTTGGATAGTTCTCGAGTTAGACGCCAGCTTCTGGCAGCACGTTCTGGAGCATCAGCAGAGCAAATCTGAGACTACGCTTGAATCGGACTTTCTGGAGATGCTAGAATGGGCAACTCGATGAGCTGAGTCTAATGAGCTATCGAGCGTTGAAATCGGTTGGATAGTTCTCGAGTTAGACGCCAGCTTCTGGCAGCACGTTCTGGAGCATCAGCAGAGCAAATCTGAGACTACGCTTGAATCGGACTTTCTGGAGATGCTAGAATGGGCAACTCGATGAGCTGAGTCTAATGAGCTATCGAGCGTTGAAATCGGTTGGATAGTTCTCGAGTTAGACGCCAGCTTCTGGCAGCACGTTCTGGAGCATCAGCAGAGCAAATCTGAGACTACGCTTGAATCGGACTTTCTGGAGATGCTAGAATGGGCAACTCGATGAGCTGAGTCTAATGAGCTATCGAGCGTTGAAATCGGTTGGATAGTTCTCGAGTTAGACGCCAGCTTCTGGCAGCACGTTCTGGAGCATCAGCAGAGCAAATCTGAGACTACGCTTGAATCGGACTTTCTGGAGATGCTAGAATGGGCAACTCGATGAGCTGAGTCTAATGAGCTATCGAGCGTTGAAATCGGTTGGATAGTTCTCGAGTTAGACGCCAGCTTCTGGCAGCACGTTCTGGAGCATCAGCAGAGCAAATCTGAGACTACGCTTGAATCGGACTTTCTGGAGATGCTAGAATGGGCAACTCGATGAGCTGAGTCTAATGAGCTATCGAGCGTTGAAATCGGTTGGATAGTTCTCGAGTTAGACGCCAGCTTCTGGCAGCACGTTCTGGAGCATCAGCAGAGCAAATCTGAGACTACGCTTGAATCGGACTTTCTGGAGATGCTAGAATGGGCAACTCGATGAGCTGAGTCTAATGAGCTATCGAGCGTTGAAATCGGTTGGATAGTTCTCGAGTTAGACGCCAGCTTCTGGCAGCACGTTCTGGAGCATCAGCAGAGCAAGTCTGAGACTACGCTTGAATCGGACTTTCTGGAGATGCTAGAATGGGCAACTCGATGAGCTGAGTCTAATGAGCTATCGAGCGTTGAAATCGGTTGGATAGTTCTCGAGTTAGACGCCAGCTTCTGGCAGCACGTTCTGGAGCATCAGCAGAGCAAATCTGAGACTACGCTTGAATCGGACTTTCTGGAGATGCTAGAATGGGCAACTCGATGAGCTGAGTCTAATGAGCTATCGAGCGTTGAAATCGGTTGGATAGTTCTCGAGTTAGACGCCAGCTTCTGGCAGCACGTTCTGGAGCATCAGCAGAGCAAATCTGAGACTACGCTTGAATCGGACTTTCTGGAGATGCTAGAATGGGCAACTCGATGAGCTGAGTCTAATGAGCTATCGAGCGTTGAAATCGGTTGGATAGTTCTCGAGTTAGACGCCAGCTTCTGGCAGCACGTTCTGGAGCATCAGCAGAGCAAATCTGAGACTACGCTTGAATCGGACTTTCTGGAGATGCTAGAATGGGCAACTCGATGAGCTGAGTCTAATGAGCTATCGAGCGTTGAAATCGGTTGGATAGTTCTCGAGTTAGACGCCAGCTTCTGGCAGCACGTTCTGGAGCATCAGCAGAGCAAATCTGAGACTACGCTTGAATCGGACTTTCTGGAGATGCTAGAATGGGCAACTCGATGAGCTGAGTCTAATGAGCTATCGAGCGTTGAAATCGGTTGGATAGTTCTCGAGTTAGACGCCAGCTTCTGGCAGCACGTTCTGGAGCATCAGCAGAGCAAATCTGAGACTACGCTTGAATCGGACTTTCTGGAGATGCTAGAATGGGCAACTCGATGAGCTGAGTCTAATGAGCTATCGAGCGTTGAAATCGGTTGGATAGTTCTCGAGTTAGACGCCAGCTTCTGGCAGCACGTTCTGGAGCATCAGCAGAGCAAATCTGAGACTACGCTTGAATCGGACTTTCTGGAGATGCTAGAATGGGCAACTCGATGAGCTGAGTCTAATGAGCTATCGAGCGTTGAAATCGGTTGGATAGTTCTCGAGTTAGACGCCAGCTTCTGGCAGCACGTTCTGGAGCATCAGCAGAGCAAATCTGAGACTACGCTTGAATCGGACTTTCTGGAGATGCTAGAATGGGCAACTCGATGAGCTGAGTCTAATGAGCTATCGAGCGTTGAAATCGGTTGGATAGTTCTCGAGTTAGACGCCAGCTTCTGGCAGCACGTTCTGGAGCATCAGCAGAGCAAGTCTGAGACTACGCTTGAATCGGACTTTCTGGAGATGCTAGAATGGGCAACTCGATGAGCTGAGTCTAATGAGCTATCGAGCGTTGAAATCGGTTGGATAGTTCTCGAGTTAGACGCCAGCATCTGGCAGCACGTTCTGGAGCATCAGCAGAGCAAGTCTGAGACTACGCTTGAATCGGACTTTCTGGAGATGCTAGAATGGGCAACTCGATGAGCTGAGTCTAATGAGCTATCGAGCGTTGAAATCGGTTGGATAGTTCTCGAGTTAGACGCCAGCTTCTGGCAGCACGTTCTGGAGCATCAGCAGAGCAAATCTGAGACTACGCTTGAATCGGACTTTCTGGAGATGCTAGAATGGGCAACTCGATGAGCTGAGTCTAATGAGCTATCGAGCGTTGAAATCGGTTGGATAGTTCTCGAGTTAGACGCCAGCTTCTGGCAGCACGTTCTGGAGCATCAGCAGAGCAAATCTGAGACTACGCTTGAATCGGACTTTCTGGAGATGCTAGAATGGGCAACTCGATGAGCTGAGTCTAATGAGCTATCGAGCGTTGAAATCGTTTGGATAGTTCTCGAGTTAGACGCCAGCTTCTGGCAGCACGTTCTGGAGCATCAGCAGAGCAAATCTGAGACTACGCTTGAATCGGACTTTCTGGAGATGCTAGAATGGGCAACTCGATGAGCTGAGTCTAATGAGCTATCGAGCGTTGAAATCGGTTGGATAGTTCTCGAGTTAGACGCCAGCTTCTGGCAGCACGTTCTGGAGCATCAGCAGAGCAAATCTGAGACTACGCTTGAATCGGACTTTCTGGAGATGCTAGAATGGGCAACTCGATGAGCTGAGTCTAATGAGCTATCGAGCGTTGAAATCGGTTGGATAGTTCTCGAGTTAGACGCCAGCTTCTGGCAGCACGTTCTGGAGCATCAGCAGAGCAAGTCTGAGACTACGCTTGAATCGGACTTTCTGGAGATGCTAGAATGGGCAACTCGATGAGCTGAGTCTAATGAGCTATCGAGCGTTGAAATCGGTTGGATAGTTCTCGAGTTAGACGCCAGCATCTGGCAGCACGTTCTGGAGCATCAGCAGAGCAAGTCTGAGACTACGCTTGAATCGGACTTTCTGGAGATGCTAGAATGGGCAACTCGATGAGCTGAGTCTAATGAGCTATCGAGCGTTGAAATCGGTTGGATAGTTCTCGAGTTAGACGCCAGCATCTGGCAGCACGTTCTGGAGCATCAGCAGAGCAAGTCTGAGACTACGCTTGAATCGGACTTTCTGGAGATGCTAGAATGGGCAACTCGATGAGCTGAGTCTAATGAGCTATCGAGCGTTGAAATCGGTTGGATAGTTCTCGAGTTAGACGCCAGCTTCTGGCAGCACGTTCTGGAGCATCAGCAGAGCAAGTCTGAGACTACGCTTGAATCGGACTTTCTGGAGATGCTAGAATGGGCAACTCGATGAGCTGAGTCTAATGAGCTATCGAGCGTTGAAATCGGTTGGATAGTTCTCGAGTTAGACGCCAGCATCTGGCAGCACGTTCTGGAGCATCAGCAGAGCAAGTCTGAGACTACGCTTGAATCGGACTTTCTGGAGATGCTAGAATGGGCAACTCGATGAGCTGAGTCTAATGAGCTATCGAGCGTTGAAATCGGTTGGTAGTTCTCGAGTTAGACGCCAGCTTCTGGCAGCACGTTCTGGAGCATCAGCAGAGCAAGTCTGAGACTACGCTTGAATCGGACTTTCTGGAGATGCTAGAATGGGCAACTCGATGAGCTGAGTCTAATGAGCTATCGAGCGTTGAAATCGGTTGGATAGTTCTCGAGTTAGACGCCAGCTTCTGGCAGCACGTTCTGGAGCATCAGCAGAGCAAATCTGAGACTACGCTTGAATCGGACTTTCTGGAGATGCTAGAATGGGCAACTCGATGAGCTGAGTCTAATGAGCTATCGAGCGTTGAAATCGGTTGGATAGTTCTCGAGTTAGACGCCAGCTTCTGGCAGCACGTTCTGGAGCATCAGCAGAGCAAATCTGAGACTACGCTTGAATCGGACTTTCTGGAGATGCTAGAATGGGCAACTCGATGAGCTGAGTCTAATGAGCTATCGAGCGTTGAAATCGGTTGGATAGTTCTCGAGTTAGACGCCAGCTTCTGGCAGCACGTTCTGGAGCATCAGCAGAGCAAGTCTGAGACTACGCTTGAATCGGACTTTCTGGAGATGCTAGAATGGGCAACTCGATGAGCTGAGTCTAATGAGCTATCGAGCGTTGAAATCGGTTGGATAGTTCTCGAGTTAGACGCCAGCTTCTGGCAGCACGTTCTGGAGCATCAGCAGAGCAAATCTGAGACTACGCTTGAATCGGACTTTCTGGAGATGCTAGAATGGGCAACTCGATGAGCTGAGTCTAATGAGCTATCGAGCGTTGAAATCGGTTGGATAGTTCTCGAGTTAGACGCCAGCTTCTGGCAGCACGTTCTGGAGCATCAGCAGAGCAAGTCTGAGACTACGCTTAAATCGGACTTTCTGGAGATGCTAGAATGGGCAACTCGATGAGCTGAGTCTAATGAGCTATCGAGCGTTGAAATCGGTTGGGTAGTTCTCGAGTTAGACGCCAGCTTCTGGCAGCACGTTCTGGAGCATCAGCAGAGCAAGTCTGAGACTACGCTTGAATCGGACTTTCTGGAGATGCTAGAATGGGCAACTCGATGAGCTGAGTCTAATGAGCTATCGAGCGTTGAAATCGGTTGGATAGTTCTCGAGTTAGACGCCAGCATCTGGCAGCACGTTCTGGAGCATCAGCAGAGCAAGTCTGAGCCTATGCTGAAATCGGACTTTCTGGAGATGCTAGAATGGGCAACTCGATGAGCTGAGTCTAATGAGCTATCGAGCGTTTAATTCGGTTGAATAGTTCTCGAGTTAGACGCCAGCTTCTGGCAGCACGTTCTGGAGCATCAGCAGAGCAAGTCTGAGACTATGCAGAAATCGGACTTTCTGGAGATGCTAGAATGGGCAGCTCGATGAGCTGAGTCTAATGAGCTATCGAGCGTTGAAATCGGTTGGATAGTTCTCGAGTTAGTCGCCGGCATCTGGCTGCACGTTCTGGAGCATCAGCAGAGCAAGTCTGAGCCTATGCTGAAATCGGACTTTCTGGAGATGCTAGAATGGGCAACTCGATGAGCTGAGTCTAATGAGCTATCGAGCGTTGAAATCGGTTGGATAGTTCTCGAGTTAGACGCCAGCTTCTGGCAGCACGTTCTGGAGCATCAGCAGAGCAAGTCTGAGACTACGCTTGAATCCGACTTTCTGGAGATGCTAGAATGGGCAACTCGATGAGCTGAGTCTAATGAGCTATCGGGCGTTGAAATCGGATCAGTAGTTCTCGAGTTAGACGCCAGCATCTGGCAGCACGTTCTGGAGCATCAGCAGAGCAAGTCTGAGACTACGCTTGAATCCGACTTTCTGGAGATGCTAGAATGGGCAACTCGATGAGCTGAGTCTAATGAGCTATCGGGCGTTGAAATCGGTTCAGTAGTTCTCGAGTTAGACGCCGGCATCTGGCTGCACGTTCTGGAGCATCAGCAGAGCAAGTCTGAGCCTACGCTGAAATCGGACTTTCTGGAGATGCTAGAATGGGCAACTCGATGAGCTGAGTCTAATGAGCTATCGGGCGTTGAAATCGGTTGAGTAGTTCTCGAGTTAGGCGCCAGCTTCTGGCAGCACGTTCTGTAGTATCAGCAGCCGAGCCTATGCTGAAATCGGACTTTCTGGAGATGCTAGAATGGGCAACTCGATGAGCTGAGTCTAATGAGCTATCGAGCGTTGAAATCGGTTGGGTAGTTCTCGAGTTAGTCGCCGGCATCTGGCAGCACGTTCTGGAGCAGCAGAGCAAGTCTGAGCCTACGCTGAAATCGGACTTTCTGGAGATGCTAGAATGGGCAACTCGATGAGCTGAGTCTAATGAGCTATCGGGCGTTGAAATCGGTTGCATAGTTCTCGAGTTAGACGCCAGCATCTGGCAGCACGTTCTGGAGCATCAGCAGAGCAAGTCTGAGACTACGCTTGAATCGGACTTTCTGGAGATGCTAGAATGGGCAACTCGATGAGCTGAGTCTAATGAGCTATCGGGCGTTGAAATCGGATCAGTAGTTCTCGAGTTAGTCGCCGGCATCTGGCAGCACGTTCTGGAGCATCAGCAGAGCAAGTCTGAGCCTATGCTGAAATCGGACTTTCTGGAGATGCTAGAATGGGCAACTCGATGAGCTGAGTCTAATGAGCTATCGCGCGTTGAAATCGGATCAGTAGTTCTCGAGTTAGACGCCAGCATCTGGCAGCACGTTCTGGAGCATCAGCAGAGCAAGTCTGAGACTACGCTGAAATCGGACTTTCTGGAGATGCTAGAATGGGCAACTCGATGAGCTGAGTCTAATGAGCTATCGGGCGTTGAAATCGGATCAGTAGTTCTCGAGTTAGACGCCAGCATCTGGCAGCACGTTCTGGAGCATTAGCAGAGCAAGTCTGAGCCTATGCTGAAATCGGACTTTCTGGAGATGCTGGAATGGGCAACTCGATGAGCTGAGTCTAATGAGCTATCGAGCGTTGAAATCGGTTGGATAGTTCTCGAGTTAGACGCCAGCATCTGGCAGCACGTTCTGGAGCATCAGCAGAGCAAGTCTGAGCCTATGCTGAAATCGGACTTTCTGGAGATGCTAGAATGGGCAACTCGATGAGCTGAGTCTAATGAGCTATCGGGCGTTGAAATCGGTTGCATAGTTCTCGAGTTAGACGCCAGCATCTGGCTGCACGTTCTGGAGCATTAGCAGAGCAAGTCTGAGCCTATGCTGAAATCGGACTTTCTGGAGATGCTAGAATGGGCAACTCGATGAGCTGAGTCTAATGAGCTATCGAGCGTTGAAATCGGTTGGATAGTTCTCGAGTTAGACGCCAGCATCTGGCTGCACGTTCTGGAGCATCAGCAGAGCAAGTCTGAGCCTATGCAGAAATCGGACTTTCTGGAGATGCTAGAATGGGCAGCTCGATGAGCTGAGTCTAATGAGCTATCGAGCGTTGAAATCGGTTGGATAGTTCTCGAGTTAGACGCCAGCATCTGGCAGCACGTTCTGGAGCATCAGCAGAGCAAGTCTGAGCCTATGCTGAAATCGGACTTTCTGGAGATGCTAGAATGGGCAACTCGATGAGCTGAGTCTAATGAGCTATCGGGCGTTGAAATCGGATCAGTAGTTCTCGAGTTAGTCGCCGGCATCTGGCTGCACGTTCTGGAGCATCAGCAGAGCAAGTCTGAGCCTATGCTGAAATCGGACTTTCTGGAGATGCTAGAATGGGCAACTCGATGAGCTGAGTCTAATGAGCTATCGGGCGTTGAAATCGGATCAGTAGTTCTCGAGTTAGTCGCCGGCATCTGGCTGCACGTTCTGGAGCATCAGCAGAGCAAGTCTGAGACTACGCTTGAATCGGACTTTCTGGAGATGCTAGAATGGGCAACTCGATGAGCTGAGTCTAATGAGCTATCGGGCGTTGAAATCGGATCAGTAGTTCTCGAGTTAGTCGCCGGCATCTGGCTGCACGTTCTGGAGCATCAGCAGAGCAAGTCTGAGACTACGCTTGAATCGGACTTTCTGGAGATGCTAGAATGGGCAACTCGATGAGCTGAGTCTAATGAGCTATCGGGCGTTGAAATCGGATCGATAGTTCTCGAGTTAGACGCCAGCATCTGGCTACACGTTCTGGAGCATTTGCAGGGCAAGTCTGAGCCTACGCTGAAATCGGACTTTCTGGAGATGCTAGAATGGGCAACTCGATGAGCTGAGTCTAATGAGCTATCGGGCGTTGAAATCGGATCAGTAGTTCTCGAGTTAGTCGCCGGCATCTGGCTGCACGTTCTGGAGCATCAGCAGAGCAAGTCTGAGCCTATGCTGAAATCGGACTTTCTGGAGATGCTAGAATGGGCAACTCGATGAGCTGAGTCTAATGAGCTATCGGGCGTTGAAATCGGATCGGTAGTTCTCGAGTTAGTCGCCGGCATCTGGCTGCACGTTCTGGAGCATTAGCAGAGCAAGTCTGAGCCTATGCTGAAATCGGACTTTCTGGAGATGCTAGAATGGGCAACTCGATGAGCTGAGTCTAATGAGCTATCGGGCGTTGAAATCGGATCAGTAGTTCTCGAGTTAGTCGCCGGCATCTGGCTGCACGTTCTGGAGCATTAGCAGAGCAAGTCTGAGCCTATGCTGAAATCGGACTTTCTGGAGATGCTAGAATGGGCAACTCGATGAGCTGAGTCTAATGAGCTATCGGGCGTTGAAATCGGATCAGTAGTTCTCGAGTTAGTCGCCGGCATCTGGCTGCACGTTCTGGAGCATTAGCAGAGCAAGTCTGAGCCTATGCTGAAATCGGACTTTCTGGAGATGCTAGAATGGGCAACTCGATGAGCTGAGTCGAATGAGCTATCGGGCGTGGAAATCGGATCAGTAGTTCTCGAGTTAGTCGCCGGCATCTGGCTGCACGTTCTGGAGCATGAGCAGAGCAAGTCTGAGCCTATGCTGAAATCGGACTTTCTGGAGATGCTAGAATGGGCATCTCGATGAGCTGAGTCGAATGAGCTATCGGGCGTTGAAATCGGATCAGTAGTTCTCGAGTTAGTCGCCGGCATCTGGCTGCACGTTCTGGAGCATTAGCAGAGCAAGTCTGAGCCTATGCTGAAATCGGACTTTCTGGAGATGCTAGAATGGGCAACTCGATGAGCTGAGTCGAATGAGCTATCGGGCGTTGAAATCGGATCAGTAGTTCTCGAGTTAGTCGCCGGCATCTGGCTGCACGTTCTGGAGCATTAGCAGAGCAAGTCTGAGCCTATGCTGAAATCGGACTTTCTGGAGATGCTAGAATGGGCAACTCGATGAGCTGAGTCGAATGAGCTATCGGGCGTTGAAATCGGATCAGTAGTTCTCGAGTTAGTCGCCGGCATCTGGCTGCACGTTCAGGAGCATTAGCAGAGCAAGTCTGTTCCTATGCTGAAATCGGACTTTCTGGAGATGCGAGAATGGGCATCTCGATGGGCTGAGTTGAATGAGCAATCGGGCGTTGAAATCGGATCAGTAGTTCTCGAGTTAGTCGCCGGCATCTGGCTGCACGTTCTGGAGCATTAGCAGAGCAAGTCTGAGCCTATGCTGAAATCGGACTTTCTGGAGATGCTAGAATGGGCAACTCGATGAGCTGAGTCGAATGAGCTATCGAGCGTTGAAATCGGATCAGTAGTTCTCGAGTTAGTCGCCGGCATCTGGCTGCACGTTCTGGAGCATTAGCAGAGCAAGTCTGAGCCTATGCTGAAATCGGACTTTCTGGAGATGCTAGAATGGGCAACTCGATGAGCTGAGTCGAATGAGCTATCGAGCGTTGAAATCGGATCAGTAGTTCTCGAGTTAGTCGCCGGCATCTGGCTGCACGTTCTGGAGCATTAGCAGAGCAAGTCTGAGCCTATGCTGAAATCGGACTTTCTGGAGATGCTAGAATGGGCAACTCGATGAGCTGAGTCTAATGAGCTATCGGGCGTTGAAATCGGATCAGTAGTTCTCGAGTTAGTCGCCGGCATCTGGCTGCACGTTCTGGAGCATTAGCAGAGCAAGTCTGAGCCTATGCTGAAATCGGACTTTCTGGAGATGCTAGAATGGGCAACTCGATGAGCTGAGTCTAATGAGCTATCGGGCGTTGAAATCGGATCAGTAGTTCTCGAGTTAGTCGCCGGCATCTGGCTGCACGTTCTGGAGCATTAGCAGAGCAAGTCTGAGCCTATGCTGAAATCGGACTTTCTGGAGATGTTAGAATAGGCAACTCGATGAGCTGAGTCGAATGAGCTATCGGGCGTTGAAATCGGATCAGTAGTTCTCGAGTTAGTCGCCGGCATCTGGCTGCACGTTCTGGAGCATTAGCAGAGCAAGTCTGAGCCTATGCTGAAATCGGACTTTCTGGAGATGCTAGAATGGGCAACTCGATGAGCTGAGTCCAATGAGCTATCGGGCGTTGAAATCGGATCAGTAGTTCTCGAGTTAGTCGCCGGCATCTGGCTGCACGTTCTGGAGCATTAGCAGAGCAAGTCTGAGCCTATGCTGAAATCGGACTTTCTGGAGATGCTAGAATGGGCAACTCGATGAGCTGAGTCGAATGAGCTATCGAGCGTTGAAATCGGATCAGTAGTTCTCGAGTTAGTCGCCGGCATCTGGCTGCACGTTCTGGAGCATTAGCAGAGCAAGTCTGAGCCTATGCTGAAATCGGACTTTCTGGAGATGCTAGAATGGGCAACTCGATGAGCTGAGTCGAATGAGCTATCGGGCGTTGAAATCGGTTGAGTAGTTCTCGAGTTAGTCGCCGGCATCTGGCTGCACGTTCTGGAGCATTAGCAGAGCAAGTCTGAGCCTATGCTGAAATCGGACTTTCTGGAGATGCTAGAATAGGCAACTCGATGAGCTGAGTCGAATGAGCTATCGGGCGTGGAAATCGGATCAGTAGTTCTCGAGTTAGTCGCCGGCATCTGGCTGCACGTTCTGGAGCATTAGCAGAGCAAGTCTGAGCCTATGCTGAAATCGGACTTTCTGGAGATGTTAGAATGGGCAACTCGATGAGCTGAGTCGAATGAGCTATCGGGCGTTGAAATCGGATCAGTAGTTCTCGAGTTAGTCGCCGGCATCTGGCTGCACGTTCTGGAGCATTAGCAGAGCAAGTCTGAGCCTATGCTGAAATCGGACTTTCTGGAGATGCTAGAATGGGCAACTCGATGAGCTGAGTCTAATGAGCTATCGGGCGTTGAAATCGGATCAGTAGTTCTCGAGTTAGTCGCCGGCATCTGGCTGCACGTTCTGGAGCATTAGCAGAGCAAGTCTGAGCCTATGCTGAAATCGGACTTTCTGGAGATGCTAGAATGGGCAACTCGATGAGCTGAGTCTAATGAGCTATCGGGCGTTGAAATCGGATCAGTAGTTCTCGAGTTAGTCGCCGGCATCTGGCTGCACGTTCTGGAGCATTAGCAGAGCAAGTCTGAGCCTATGCTGAAATCGGACTTTCTGGAGATGCTAGAATGGGCAACTCGATGAGCTGAGTCGAATGAGCTATCGGGCGTTGAAATCGGATCAGTAGTTCTCGAGTTAGTCGCCGGCATCTGGCTGCACGTTCTGGAGCATTAGCAGAGCAAGTCTGAGCCTATGCTGAAATCGGACTTTCTGGAGATGCTAGAATGGGCATCTCGATGGGCTGAGTCGAATGAGCAATCGGGCGTTGAAGTCGGATCAGTAGTTCTCGAGTTAGTCGCCGGCATCTGGCTGCACGTTCTGGAGCATTAGCAGAGCAAGTCTGAGCCTATGCTGAAATCGGACTTTCTGGAGATGCTAGAATGGGCAACTCGATGAGCTGAGTCGAATGAGCTATCGGGCGTTGAAATCGGATCAGTAGTTCTCGAGTTAGTCGCCGGCATCTGGCTGCACGTTCTGGAGCATTAGCAGAGCAAGTCTGAGCCTATGCTGAAATCGGACTTTCTGGAGATGCTAGAATGGGCATCTCGATGGGCTGAGTCGAATGAGCAATCGGGCGTTGAAGTCGGATCAGTAGTTCTCGAGTTAGTCGCCGGCATCTGGCTGCACGTTCTGGAGCATTAGCAGAGCAAGTCTGAGCCTATGCTGAAATCGGACTTTCTGGAGATGCTAGAATAGGCAACTCGATGAGCTGAGTCGAATGAGCTATCGGGCGTTGAAATCGGATCAGTAGTTCTCGAGTTAGTCGCCGGCATCTGGCTGCACGTTCTGGAGCATTAGCAGAGCAAGTCTGAGCCTATGCTGAAATCGGACTTTCTGGAGATGCTAGAATGGGCATCTCGATGAGCTGAGTCTGAACGAGCTATCGGGCGTTGAAATCGGATCAGTAGTTCTCGAGTTAGTCGCCGGCATCTGGCTGCACGTTCTGGAGCATTAGCAGAGCAAGTCTGAGCCTATGCTGAAATCGGACTTTCTGGAGATGCTAGAATGGGCAACTCGATGAGCTGAGTCTAATGAGCTATCGGGCGTTGAAATCGGTTGAGTAGTTCTCGAGTTAGTCGCCGGCATCTGGCTGCACGTTCTGGAGCATTAGCAGAGCAAGTCTGAGCCTATGCTGAAATCGGACTTTCTGGAGATGCTAGAATAGGCAACTCGATGAGCTGAGTCGAATGAGCCTACGGGCGTTGAAATCGGATCAGTAGTTCTCGAGTTAGTCGCCGGCATCTGGCTGCACGTTCTGGAGCATTAGCAGAGCAAGTATGAGCCTATGCTGAAATCGGACTTTCTGGAGATGCTAGAATGGGCAACTCGATGGAGCTGAGTCTGAATGAGCTATCGGGCGTTGGAAATCGGATCAGTAGTTCTCGGAGTTAGTCGCCGGCATCTGGCTGCACGTTCTGGAGCATTAGCAGAGCAAGTCTGAGCCTATGCTGAAATCGGACTTTCTGGAGATGCTAGAATGGGCATCTCGATGAGCTGAGTCGAATGAGCAATCGGGCGTTGAAGTCGGATCAGTAGTTCTCGAGTTAGTCGCCGGCATCTGGCTGCACGTTCTGGAGCATTAGCAGAGCAAGTCTGAGCCTATGCTGAAATCGGACTTTCTGGAGATGTTAGAATAGGCAACTCGATGAGCTGAGTCGAATGAGCTATCGGGCGTTGAAATCGGATCAGTAGTTCTCGAGTTAGTCGCCGGCATCTGGCTCACGTTCTGGAGCATTAGCAGAGCAAGTCTGAGCCTATGCTGAAATCGGACTTTCTGGAGATGCTAAGAATGGGCAACTCGATGAGCTGAGTCGAATGAGCTATCAGGCGTTGAAATCGGATCAGTAGTTCTCGAGTTAGTCGCCGGCATCTGGCTGCACGTTCTGGAGCATGAGCAGAGCAAGTCTGAGCCTATGCTGAAATCGGACTTTCTGGAGATGCTAGAATGGACATCTCGATGGGCTGAGTCCAATGAGCAATCGGGCGTTGAAGTCGGATCAGTAGTTCTCGAGTTAGTCGCCGGCATCTGGCTGCACGTTCTGGAGCATTAGCAGAGCAAGTCTGAGCCTATGCTGAAATCGGACTTTCTGGAGATGTTAGAATAGGCAACTCGATGAGCTGAGTCGAATGAGCTATCGGGCGTTGAAATCGGATCAGTAGTTCTCGAGTTAGTCGCCGGCATCTGGCTGCACGTTCTGGAGCATGAGCAGAGCAAGTCTGAGCCTATGCTGAAATCGGACTTTCTGGAGATGCTAGAATGGGCACCTCGATGAGCTGAGTCGAATGAGCTATCGGGCGTTGAAATCGGATCAGTAGTTCTCGAGTTAGTCGCCGGCATCTGGCTGCACGTTCTGGAGCATTAGCAGAGCAAGTCTGAGCCTATGCTGAAATCGGACTTTCTGGAGATGCTAGAATGGGCATCTCGATGGGCTGAGTCGAATGAGCAATCGGGCGTTGAAGTCGGATCAGTAGTTCTCGAGTTAGTCGCCGGCATCTGGCTGCACGTTCTGGAGCATTAGCAGAGCAAGTCTGAGCCTATGCTGAAATCGGACTTTCTGGAGATGTTAGAATAGGCAACTCGATGAGCTGAGTCGAATGAGCTATCGGGCGTGAAATCGGATCAGTAGTTTCTCGAGTTAGACGCCAGCATCTGGCTGCACGTTCTGGAGCATTAGCAGAGCAAGTCTGAGCCTATGCTGAAATCGGACTTTCTGGAGATGCCAGAATGGGCAGCTCGATGAGCTGGAGTCGAATGAGCTATCGGGCGTTGAAATCGGATCAGTAGTTCTCGAGTTAGTCGCCGGCATCTGGCTGCACGTTCTGGAGCATTAGCAGAGCAAGTCTGAGCCTATGCTGAAATCGGACTTTCTGGAGATGCTAGAATGGGCAACTGGATGAGCTGAGTCGAATGAGCTATCGGGCGTTGAAATCGGATCAGTAGTTCTCGAGTTAGTCGCCGGCATCTGGCTGCACGTTCTGGAGCATTAGCAGAGCAAGTCTGAGCCTATGCTGAAATCGGACTTTCTGGAGATGTTAGAATAGGCAACTCGATGAGCTGAGTCGAATGAGCTATCGGGCGTTGAAATCGGATCAGTAGTTCTCGAGTTAGTCGCCGGCATCTGGCTGCACGTTCTGGAGCATTAGCAGAGCAAGTCTGAGCCTATGCTGAAATCGGACTTTCTGGAGATGCTAGAATGGGCATCTCGATGGGCTGAGTCGAATGAGCAATCGGGCGTTGAAGTCGGATCAGAAGTTCTCGAGTTAGTCGCGGCATCTGGCTGCACGTTCTGGAGCATTAGCAGAGCAAGTCTGAGCCTATGCTGAAATCGGACTTTCTGGAGATGTTAGAATAGGCAACTCGATGAGCTGAGTCGAATGAGCTATCGGGCGTGGAAATCGGATCAGTAGTTCTCGAGTTAGTCGCCGGCATCTGGCTGCACGTTCTGGAGCATGAGCAGAGCAAGTCTGAGCCTATATTGGGAAATCGGACTTTCTGGAGATGCTAGAATGGGAAACTCGATGAGCTGAGTCGAATGAGCTATCGGGCGTTGAAATCGGATCAGTAGTTCTCGAGTTAGTCGCCGGCATCTGGCTGCACGTTCTGGAGCATTAGCAGAGCCAGTCTGGGCCTATGCTGAAATCGGACTTTCTGGAGATGCTAGAATAGGCAACACGATGAGCTGAGTCGAATGAGCTATCGGGCGTTGAAATCGGATCGGTAGTTCTCGAGTTAGTCGCCGGCATCTGGCTGCACGTTCTGGAGCATTAGCAGAGCAAGTCTGAGCCTATGCTGAAATCGGACTTTCTGGAGATGTTAGAATAGGCAACTCGATGAGCTGAGTCGAATGAGCTATCGGGCGTTGAAATCGGATCAGTAGTTCTCGAGTTAGTCGCCGGCATCTGGCTGCACGTTCCGGAGCATTATCAGCGCAAGTCTGAGCCTATGCTGAAATCGGACTTTCTGGAGATGCTAGAATGGGCAACTCGATGAGCTGAGTCGAATGAGCTATCGGGCGTTGAAATCGGATCAGTAGTTCTCGAGTTAGTCGCCGGCATCTGGCTGCACGTTCTGGAGCATTAGCAGAGCAAGTCTGAGCCTATGCTGAAATCGGACTTTCTGGAGATGCTAGAATGGGCAACTCGATGAGCTGAGTCGAATGAGCAATCGGGCGTTGAAATCAGATGTAGTTCTCGAGTTAGTGCGGCATCTGGCTGCACGTTCTGGAGCATTAGCAGAGCAAGTCTGAGCCTATGCCGAAATCGGACTTTCTGGAGATGTTAGAATAGGCAACTCGATGAGCTGAGTCGAATGAGCTATCGGGCGTGGAAATCGGATCAGTAGTTCTCGAGTTAGTCGCCGGCATCTGGCTGCACGTTCTGGAGCATGAGCAGAGCAAGTCTGAGCCTATGCTGAAATCGAACTTTCCGGAGAGGTTAGAATAGGCACCTCGATAAGCTGAGTCGAATTAGCAATCGGGCGTTGAAGTCGGACCAGTAGTTCTCGAGTTAGTCGCCGGCATCTGGCTGCACGTTCTGGAGCATTAGCAGAGCAAGTCTGAGCCTATGCTGAAATCGGACTTTCTGGAGATGTTAGAATAGGCAACTCGATGAGCTGAGTCGAATGAGCTATCGGGCGTTGAAATCGGATCAGTAGTTCTCGAGTTAGTCGCCGGCATCTGGCTGCACGTTCTGGAGCATTAGCAGAGCAAGTCTGAGCCATGCTGAAATCGGACTTTCTTGGAGATGCTAGAATGGGCAACTCGATGAGCTGAGTCGAATGAGCTATCGGGCGTTGAAATCGGATCAGTAGTTCTCGAGTTAGTCGCCGGCATCTGGCTGCACGTTCTGGAGCATTAGCAGAGCAAGTCTGAGCCTATGCTGAAATCGGACTTTCTGGAGATGCTAGAATGGGCAACTCGATGAGCTGAGTCTAATGAGCTATCGGGCGTTGAAATCGGATCAGTAGTTCTCGAGTTAGTCGCCGGCATCTGGCTGCACGTTCTGGAGCATGAGCAGAGCAAGTCTGAGCCTATGCTGAAATCGGACTTTCTGGAGATGTTAGAATAGGCAACTCGATGAGCTGAGTCGAATGAGCTATCGGGCGTGGAAATCGGATTCGGGTAGTTCTCGAGTTAGTCGCCGGCATCTGGCTGCACTGTCCCGGAGCATTAGCAGAGCAAGTCTGAGCCTATGCTGAAATCGGACTTTCTGGAGATGCCTAGAAAGGGCAACTCGATGAGCTGAGTCAAATGAGCTATCGGGCGTTGAAATCGGATCAGTAGTTCTCGAGTTAGTCGCCGGCATCTGGCTGCACGTTCTGGAGCATTAGCAGAGGCAAGTTCTGAGCCTATGCTGAAATCGGACTTTCTGGAGAGCTAGAATGGGCAACCTCGATGAGCTGAGTCGAATGAGCTATCGGGCGTTGGAAATCGGATCAGTAGTTCTCGAGTTAGTCGCCGGCATCTGGCTGCACGTTTTGGAGCATTAGCAGAGCAAGTCTGAGCCTATGCTGAAATCGGACTTTCTGGAGATGTTAGAATGGGCAACTCGATGAGCTGAGTCTAATGAGCTATCGGGCGTTGAAATCGGATCAGTAGTTCTCGAGTTAGTCGCCGGCATCTTCCTGCACGTTCTGGAGCATCAGCAGAGCAAGTCTTAGACCACGCTTGATTCGGACTTTCTGGAGATGCTAGAACGGGCAACTCGATGAGCTGAATCGAATGAGCTATCGGGCGTTCAAATCGGTTCGGTAGTCTTCGAGTTAATCGCCGGCATCTGGCTGCACGTTCTGGAGCATTAGCAGAGCAAGTCTGAGCCTATGCTGAAATCGGACTTCTGGAGATGCTAGAAACGGCAACTCGATGAGCTGAGTCTAATGAGCTATCGGGCGTTGAAATCGGATCAGTAGTTCTCGAGTTAGTCGCCGGCATCTGGCTGCACGTTCTGGAGCATTAGCAGAGCAAGTCTGAGCCTATGCTGAAATCGGACTTTCTGGAGATGTTAGAATGGGCAACTCGATGAGCTGAGTCGAATGAGCTATCGGGCGTTGAAATCGGATTCAGTAGTTCCCGAGTTAGTCGCCGGCATCTGGCTGCACGTTCTGGAGCATTAGCAGAGCAAGTCTGAGCCTATGCTGAAATCGGACTTTCTGGAGATGCTGGGAATAGGCAACTCGATGAGCTGAGTCGAATGAGCTATCGAGCGTTGGAAATCGGATGAGTAGTTCTCGAGTTAGTCGCCGGCATCTGGCAGCACGTTCTGGAGCATTAGCAGAGCAAGTCTGAGCCTATGCTGAAATCGGACTTTCTGGAGATGCTCGAATGGGCAACTCGATGAGCTGAGTCTAATGAGCTATCGGGCGTTGAAATCGGACTCAGTAGTTCTCGGAGTTAGCGCCGGCTTCTGGCAGCACAAGTTCTGGAGCATTAGCAGAGCAAGTCTGAGCCTATGCTGAAATCGGACTTTCTGGAGATGCTAGAATGGGCAACTCGATGAGCTGAGTCGAATGAGCTATCGGGCGTTGAAATCGGATCAGTAGTTCTCGAGTTAGTCGCCGGCATCTGGCTGCACGTTCTGGAGCATTAGCAGAGCAAGTCTGAGCCTATGCTGAAATCGGACTTTCTGGAGATGCTAGAATGGGCAACTCGATGAGCTGGATCGGATGAGCTATCGGGCGTTGAAGTCGGATCAGTAGTTCTCGAGTTAGTCGCCGGCATCTGGCTGCACGTTCTGGAGCATTAGCAGAGCAAGTCTGAGCCTATGCTGAAATCGGACTTTCTGGAGATGTTAGAATGAGGCAACCTCGATGAGCTGAGTCGAATGAGCTTATCGGGCGTGGAAATCGGATCAGTAGTTCTCGAGTTAGTCGCCGGCATCTGGCTGCACGTTCGGGAGCATTAGCAGAGCAAGTCTGAGCCTATGCTGAAATCGGACTTTCTGGAGATGCTAGAATAGGCAACTCGATGAGCTGAGTCGAATGAGCTATCGGGCGTGGAAATCGGGATCAAGTTCTCGAGTTAGTCGCCGGCATCTGGCTGCACGTTCGGGAGCATCAGCAGAGCAAGTCTGAGCCTATGCTGAAATCGGACTTTCTGGAGATGCTAGAATAGGCAACCTGATGAGTTGAGTCGAATGAGCTATCGGGCGTTGAAGTCGCATGAGTAGTTCTCGAGTTAGGTCGCCCGCATCTGGCAGCACGTTCTGGAGCATGAGCAGAGCAAGTCTGAGCCTACGCTGAAATCGGACTTTCTGGAGATGCTCGAATGGGCAACACGATGAGCTGAGTCTAATGAGCTATCGGGCGTTGAAATCGGTTGCATAGTTCTCGAGTTAGTCGCCGGCATCTGGCTGCACGTTCTGGAGCATTAGCAGAGCAAGTCTGAGCCTATGCTGAAATCGGACTTTCTGGAGATGCTAGAATGGGCAACTCGATGAGCCGGAGTCGAATGAGCTAATCGGGCGTGGAAATCGGATCAGTAGTTCTCGAGTTAGTCGCCGGCATCTGGCTGCACGTTCTGGAGCATGAGCAGAGCAAGTCTGAGCCTATGCTGAAATCGGACTTCTTCTGGAGATGCTAGAATGTGCAAGTCGATGAGCTGAGTCTAATGAGCTAGTGAGCGTTGAAATCGGATCAGTAGGTCGCGAGTTAGTCGCCGGCATCTGGCTGCTCGTTCTGGAGCATTAGCAGAGCAAGTATGAGCCTATGCTGAAATCGGACTTTCTGGAGATGCTAGAATAGGCAACTCTGATGAGCGGAGTCAAATGAGCCATCGAGCGCTAGAAGTCGAATTCGATAGTTCTCGAGTTAGACGCTTGCTTCTTGCTGTACGCGTTCTGGAGCATTAGCAGAGCAAGCCTGAGACTACGCTGAAATCGGACTCTTCTGGAGATGCTCGAACAGGTAACTCGATGAGCTGAGTCGAATGAGCCATCAAGCGAAGAAGTCGGATGAGTAGTTCTCGAGTTAGACGCCCGCTTCTGGCATAGCGCACGTTCTGGAGCATTAGCAGAGCAAGTATGAGCCTATGCTGAAATCGGACTTTCTGGAGATGCTGGAAGAGGTATCTCAATGAGCTGAGTCGAATGAGCTATCGGGCGTTGAAGTCGGATTAGTAGTTCTCGGTTAGACGCCGGCATCTGGCTGCACGTTCTGGAGCATTAGCAGAGCAAGTCTGAGCCTATGCTGAAATCGGACTTTCTGGAGATGATAGAATGGGCAATCCGATGAGCTGAGTCCAATTAGCTATCGGGCGTTGAAATCGGATCTGTGAAGTTCTGGAGTTAGTCGCCGGCATCTAGGCTGCACGTTCTGGAGCATTAGCAGAGCAAGTCTGAGCCTCTATGCTGAAACCTGGACTTTCTGGAGATGTTCGAATAGGCAACTCGATGAGCTGAGTCTACAGAGCGCTATCGAGCGTTGGAAATGGACTGGATAGTTCTCGAGTTAGTCGCTCCGGGCTTCTGGCTGCACGTTCTGGAGCAGCATTGCAGAGCAAGTCTGAGACCACGCTGAAATCGGACCCTTCTGGAGATGCTCGAATAGGCAACACCGATGAGCTGAGTTCCCTAAGTGAGCCATCAAGCGTTGGAAATCGGATGAGTAGTTCCCGAGTTAGTCGCTTCCGCTTCTGGCTGCACGTTCTGGAGCATCAGCAG
>JADJRF010000004.1 GCA_016712355.1 Vampirovibrionales bacterium
TGCCCGCGTAGTTGTCCGGGTCATTTGCGAGAACAAGAAATATGGAACGGCGCTTGAAGTAGAGCGCTACTGTCGCGACCACATGTAACATGGGGAATGTTAGATGCCAGTAATCGAAGAGCTAAAGCCGAACGTGCTGACGCGGGAGCGCCCGCCGTCGCGCTGGAAAAATCGTTGGCGCATGAAAGCGGCCTATGTTCGCCTCAAGTGTACTCAGTGCGGAGCAGATGAAGCGCACTTATTTGGCGTCACCTTTCTAACGCCGCATTGCATGATATGGCCGACACGTGACGTTGCCGAAACTATGGCGGCGCAAGAGCAACCTATTTGGTACGACATAGTCGAATACGTTGGAGCGGAGGAATGCTAGTAAAACGCTCCGACTTTCCCGGCCCCAATGGCGAGCGCAATTATTTGATATGTTGCGATTGGGCGAAGTACCCGCGACCTCGCAACACCGGCAAGGGTATTCGCGGCGTCATACACGAAGGCTCGTATGAGTGGATTGCCAAGCGTCACGGCGTCACTCAACGCGTCTGTATTGGCGTTGTGTGGCGCTGGCGCAATCTCTTGAAGCGTCGCGGTAAGAAGCTGCAACTTAGTTGCGAACCCTTCCGCCCGCGCACCAGCTACTAAAAAATAAATGTCGGCCTCCGCCGTCGCCGCTTATCGCAAGCGGCGCAAAGCCCTTGGGCTTGTCGATAGCTCACGCCGCAATCGTAAAGAACACGACGCCGCTTACCGCGAGCGCCGCGAAAAACCGTTCGTTGGTTGCGACGGAGAAGGCGCGGGCGTCGATGACTTAGGGCGGCAAAACTATTTGTTGTTTCGGATGGGCGAACGCGAACTGTTCCGCGACGGGGCGCGGCTCGAAACAGAAGAGTTGCTAGACTTCATTTGCGACGCGGACGCTAACGCAATCCATGTTGGCTTCGCGTTCGGCTATGACGTGACAATGATTTTGCGGGACTTGTCACCGCAACAACAGAAGAGGTTATTTGAACCGAAGTTGTTTGGCCCTGGACATTCGCCTTACGTGTGGTTCGGCAATTTTGACATTGATTATTTGCCGCGCAATTATCTCAAGGTCCGCCGCGTCAAACGCATGATTATTGACGGGCGTGAAATCCGCGTTCCGGTCAAGGGTTCGCAACGAACGATTTACGAGACGTTCGGCTTTTTTCAAAAGTCGTTTCTAAAAGTCATCGGCGAATTTGACGTTGGCTCAATCGCAGAGCGAGAGCTAATCGCCGCTAACAAAGCGCGGCGTGGCGACTTCGTTGAAATGACCGAAGAGGAACGCCGCTATTGCGCCCTCGAATGTCGAATGCTCGCGGAGCTAATGGAGAAGCTCCGCGACTATTGCGAGGCGGCGGACATACGCCCGCAGTCTTGGAGCGGCGCAGGCAAGCTAGCGTCGTCAATGCACTCCAAACATAAAACGCTTATTCGCAGCGAGACGGATGCAATCGTACCGGTTGGCGTCCGCGACTTGGCGAACCTCGCTTACTACGGCGGGCGTTTCGAGATCACTCAAATAGGCCATATCAAACAGCCGGTTTATGAATACGACATTCGCTCCGCGTACCCCGCCGCAATGCTCAAGCTTCCGTGTCTTGAACATGGGCGCTGGATTGAAACGGACGGCGCAACACTCACGAAGTTAGGCGACGGAGAAATCTATGTCGCAGCCGTGCAATTCAAATCCGACAATCTCAAAGCCGACCAATGGTGCAAGCTTGGCGGTTTTCCGGTTCGCTCAAAACCTGGACACTTGTACTGGCCGCTAGAAGGCGGCGGCGTGTACTGGTCTCCTGAAATTGAGAGCGCCCGGCGCATGGGCTTCAAGGTGAAGTGCAAAGCCGGTTGGCGTTTTCAAAAAGTCTGCGATTGCGTTCCCTTCGCTTGGGTCAACGAGGCTTACGAGTACCGCCGTTCAATCGGTTCAAGTGGGCCGGGCTATCCAATGAAGCTTGGCATCAACAGTCTGTACGGAAAGCTAGCTCAGAGAAAGGGGAACGGGCGCTATCACAATATGATTTGGGCCGGACTAATTACGGCCTACACGCGAGCGCTATTGAATGACGGCGTAATGAAAGCGCCCGAACAAATCGTAATGCTCGCAACCGATGCACTTTACTCGCTCACGCCGTTAGACTTGCCGATAGGCGAACGCTTGGGAGAGTGGGAGCACGAAGAGCTAGAAGATTTGTTCATTGTACAACCCGGCCTCTATTGGAGCGCTTCCAAACGTAAGAAGAAATCGCGGGGCTTGTCTGGAAAATTCTTTGAAGACGTGAACGCGGACGGAGTGTCCCGAACTGAGGAGTTTGAAAATGAATGGTTGCGTTACAGAGATCGTTCTTTCGCAGCGTCTGGAAATGGTGCTCTATTTGAGCCTGACACTTTCCCTAGTCACGTTGTGCCTGTTCCTGGTTTCATTGGTCTTAGATTGGCGCTTGCTCGCAACCGTCCTGAACTCGCGGGAACGTGGGTTAACGAGACAAGAGAAATCAGTTTCGACTACCGCAACAAGAGGGCGCGTCACGAATGGGTACACGACAAAATACGAACGTCACCCAAACTCGGCGGACGTAATGTCCTGAGTTTGCCGCATCGGGAATTTTTGGCGGCGGGCGGAGCGGAGCCTTGGGAACGCTCAAGGCTTATGCTAGAGGAACAGCCGGACTACGTTGACCTAAGCGCACCCTACCAGGATTGATTGAACTCATGTCTGCTTTTATTCCCGCCGCTGTTCGCTACCCGTCGCCGCTCACGTCGCTCCCCGATCCGTGGAGCACGACGAACCCGCCGGAGGGTCCGCGAAAAATTCCGTGCGAAGTTCTTTGGACTTCAATGGGCGGCGTCAACAGAGCAATCTCGTTTGAGATTTACGGCGGCGGCACAGGTAGCGCTAACGACTTCTCTAAAGTCGCGGCGCTCTCCGTTGATAATTCCAAGTGTGGTGCAACGGTTCGCTTTATCTTTCCCGACGCGAACGAAACCGTGACCATTCCGGCTTACTCGCCGAAAGTCATTGTCCCGGTCTTCTCTCAATCTAACGCTTTCTATTTGATCGCCGAAGGGACGGTGCTCTCGCAAGACGTGACGCGGTTCATGCTTCACAACACAGTGCCGCCGCCAATCGCAATTCCAACGTCACAAGAACAAAGCGTTGCTTCCGTCATGGCGGTGAACGTTACCGGTGCGGCGTTGACGCAAGTTATTGCGACGGACGTTGACGGTACGCTTGAGTGCGGCTCGCTCGAATTTACGAGCACTATTAACGGAACGGCGTTTTCAACGACCGGTTATCACATGTTTGACGGGGCAGGCCGGACAATTATGAAAACGACTTGGGCCATGAACGGACAAGCCGACATTCCCGAGAACGTTCAATTGTGGAGCGTAAGCGGCGTTCACTTGCGCTTCTCCGGCGGCATCGCTATTCAGCAATCTTTGATCTACGGCGCAATGGACGTAAATCAGGTGTACATGAACGCGAACCTTTATTATCGCGCTGGTTAATTCGCAGCACTGGAGTTTAGGAGCATGGGCGGTGGTAAATCAGGAATGGAAGCGATGCTTCGATCCTTCGGCTTGGGCGAAGTCATGGATGCGGCTAATCAATTGGCTCAAAGCGGGGCCGTTCCTAAAGTCGTCGCCTTTGCTGAAAGCGTTGGACCTCTCGCCGTCGCTATCTTTCGCGCCGAAGCCAAGCTCGACGCTCTCGCGGCTCAAGCCGGTTCCAGTGCCCCCGATGGCGGACCTTGGGACGCTTACGATTGGGACGCCGCCGCTAGAGACGCTTGGCGGAAGTCCGTTGCCGGAAGCGTTGCAAGCGGACGTGGCGACGCTGGCGGGCATAGTAACGGACCTATCATTGAGGGTCGCGCAATTGGAGGAACGCAATGACAGCCGTGGTAGTAGTAGACGCGGACCAAGTCCCTTCGCCGACTACTGATGAGACGCCGCCCGAAGCGGTGGAAGTCGTCACAGAAGCCGCCGTAGAGATCGCACAAATCGAAGCGGACAAAGAAGTAGCGATTGCGGAAATTAACGCCGAAGCCGCGACCGAACAAACTGAGGCGCATGTAGAAGCCGAGATTGCACGCAGTGAGGCAATCGCGGACGTAGCAACGGAGCATGACCAGTGGCGGACGAAAATGGAGCAGGACTTGGCGAGCCTTCAGGCGGGCGTGTCATCAATCCAAGAGACGCTGAAATCAGCGTCCCCGAACCCGTCGCCCGCAAACGTAGAGGCCGCTCCGACGCCGGTAAGCCAAGAGGCCCCAATAGCAGAACCGCAAGCGGCTCCGCCTCCACCGGAACCCGCGCCAAAAACCAAAAAGCAACGCTGGATTTAAGTTCTCTTCACGGCTTGCTTATCGGTACGTCGGCGCTTCTAGAAATGAAGATGGGCGTCGAAGGGCTGACACTTCAGCCGGAGGAAGCGGAGCGCTTTCTAACTGCGGCACAGAACGTGGCGCGTCACTACTCGGTAGAGACAACGCAACGCACTCTAGATTGGATTGCGTTTGCGGGCGTGTCCGTTCAGGTGTTCGGAACCCGCGCTATTGCGGTGGTTGTGTCCAAGTCCAAGGCGGGCCGTGGTGCGGCTCCGGCTCGCGCTCCGCGTGGGCCGGTTGCGCCGGACCCGGTGGTGAACGTTGACGGCACGCCTTACTCGCCCTCAGTTCCGCCCGGCCCAGATGGGGACGCTTTCAATTGAACGCGCCAACTCAGACCCCGCAGCCAGCACCGCCTCCGTTCATCCTGCCGGGGGCGGAGGATCGAACCGTAGTTGTTGGACCTACCGGCTCCGGCAAGACTGTTCTTGGCGCGTGGGTTCTGAGTGAGCAACACTTTCAGCGGCGTCCCTGGGTGGCCTTCGACTTCAAGGAGGAGGAACTGTGGGATGACGTTGGCTCGCCTCCAATGCGCCGCCTTCGCTTGGGCGACATGCCCGGCAAGCGTGGTCTTTATCGTTGCCGGGTGAACCCTGGGGACGATGACGTTTTAGAAGACATGCTTTGGAATATCTGGCGTAAAGGAAACATCGGTATCTTCTGCGATGAAGTTTCGCTCATGCCGCGCCAGGACGCTTTCAAAGCGATCCTAAGACAAGGACGCTCAAAACTCATCCCCGTAATTTCTTGCACTCAACGACCCGTAGATTGCGACCGGGAAGTTTTCACCGAAAGTCAAATCCGCGTCTTGTTTGGCATCGAGGACATGGCGCGAGATTATCCAATCATCAAAGGACTGTGGGGCGGCTTCGACGTGCGTAAGCCGCTCCCGTCGCATTGGTCCTATTGGTATGACGCCAAAAGGAAAGCGCTTCACACCTTGCGCCCTGTTCCGGCTCCGGCTATTGTCGCCGCGAAAATTCGGGCGGCGGCTCCGAGACAATTTAGCTTCGGCGGGTAATTCGTCGGGGCGTTGACTTCGGGAGTTGCCGCCTTGGAACGCACGCTTATCAGCATTACGCCCGTGAACTTTATCACGATTGGCTTAATGGCAATCGGTTCGTTTCTCCTCTTCGCCCTCGTGTATCAAGTCGTCGTGCAAGTCACTGGCGCTCGCCCAATTGCGGGCGGTGGCGCTGGCGCTCCGGCTGACATTCAGATTTTTGGCGGCGGCGATATCGACCCGGCATTTGGTTGAGCCATGCTGAATATAGAAATCATTCGTAACCCCTGGAATTGGGTCATCGTGTTTGGGATTAGCGTGCTCGCGTTGGCGCTGGTCTCTGTGCTGCAACCAACGCAATCAGCCTCCTAAAAGGAAAAGGGCACTTTCATTATGGCATCCCCGCAACCCGCTCCCCGCGCCAATCCCATGGCGCAGAACATGGCCGCTCGCTCGCTCATTCTTCGCGGTGGTCAAATTGGCGACATGTACTTTCCGCCCGCAATTGACGTGTGGCAACCTCAGAACCCCGTACTGCCGTCGTCGCCCGCTCCGGGTTCGGTGCTGACCTTCTACGTTCGCAACGTCGGCTTGGTGAAGCGTCTCGTGTGCCGCTTCAAGGCAACCGTTACGGCGGGCGCGACCTCGCAACAAAACCTCACCGCGTGGGGTCTCGCGAACTTCATTTCAAACGTGACGTTCTTCGACCTCGGCAACAACCAACGCATCAACACGACCGGTTGGCACTTGACGGCTATCGCTTCGGCGAAACGTCGTCGCGTGTTCGCTGCGGCCTACACGTCAGACACGCCGCTTGGCTACGGCAACATCAACAACCGGATTATGTACGCGCCGTCGTCAATCGCCGCGACGGTTGCAAGCGAGATCGACTTCCAACTTGAAATTCCGTTCGTGAAAAACGACGTTGACTTGCGCGGCGCGGTGTACGCCGACGTGACGCAAGCGACCATGCAAGTTCAGATCACGCTCAACCCCAACATGTTCGTCACTTCGACGGCGGACGCAACGCTTGCGATGTATCAAAGCGCCGGCACTGACTTGGCGACGCTCTCCAATCTCCAAGTCCAACTTTATCAAAACTATCTCGACCAACTGCCGCGCATTCGCGGCGTCCCGATCCTCCCGGAATTGGACGTTGGCACGGCCTACCTGTTGAACAACTCGGCGTCTGGTCTGCCGGTGGCGAACCAGGACAACGGCGCGGCGTTCATCAACGCTCGCACCTATGAAAGCGTGACGTTCGCCTACGACAACAACGGAACGTTGAACATCAACGGCACCGACTTGAACTATGTTCAACTTCAGTCGGCGAACTTCACAAACATCTACAATCTCGATGGAAAAATGCTCGGCCTCATGTGCCGGAACGTCATCATGGATGACTTCCCGATGGGCATGTACTACCTCGACTTCCGTCACCGCCCGATTGACACGAACCAGTACGGCAACATGCAACTGGTCATCAATCCGTCCAGCGTCGGCGGCTCCGGCGCGGTCATCCTCTACGGATGGGAAGCCTACGGCGTTATCGGCCTTGTCAACCAAGGCGGTTCAATCCCGATGGGCGGCGGCTAAGTCGCACAGGGCGCTTAAGTGTAGGGGGCGGCGGAAACTCCGCCCCCTTATCTCAAACGACTTGTACAAGAGGACCCCATGAACATTTTCGAGAACATGGCTGAAGTTTTGAAACAGCCTGTAGTCGGCGAGTTGGATTTGGGACACCTGTTCCTACTCGTCGGCTTGGTCATCGTCTTTATTGCGGTGTGGGCGTTCGTGCTCCGCGTCGCAAAGGGGACGGTCGAAACGGTTACGGAAGTCGTCACCGAAACAGTCACGTAAATAGAAGTCACGCAAAGAGGAACGCATGAAACTCTCCCTTGGTCTTATTGCCGTGTTTGTGCTCGGCTATGTCGTCGCCCGCTTCTTCCCGCAACCGGGTTCGCTGGTAGGTCTGCCGTAAGGCAGGCGAGGCTAGAGGCGTGAAGCAATCCAGCTTTATCGTTGGAGCACTGTTAGCCGCCTTCGTGCTGTTCATCGCAGCGCGAGGGCGGCTCCCGCTTTACGCTTCTGTTGTGTGGGGTCCAAAGCCTGAGCGTGCGTCCAGTGGCGGTGGCGGACTTCCGGGGCTTCCCAACATACCAATTCCAATTCCCGGCCTTCCGTTTCCTATCCCCGGCATTCCATTCCCCATTCCTATTCCGCTTCCTGACCTCGGGGACATTTTCGGCTAATGGGAATTGTCATCCTCATAATTGGCGTTGTCGTTATCATCGCCGCAATTCGAGACACGCACGAAAAGCTTTTCGGTGCGCTCGCTGAAGACGTGCCTGACTTCATGGTGTGGGGCGCTGCGGTGTTCGCAGTCGGGGCGCTTGGTTGGATACCAGGAATGAACCCGGTTTCGCGTGGTCTCCTTGCGCTGGTCATCGTCGTTATTGTGCTCGGCAATTATCAGGCGATCATTCAAGGCTTCTCGCAAGACGTTGGCGCAAGCGCGGACGCTCCGGCGCAATCGTCTGACAGTGGCAACTCTCCTTTAGGCGGTTCGCTTGGCGACGTGCTAGGTTCAATGGGCGGCGCTGGCGGTGCTGGCGGCGGTGGATTGAACACCGGCAACATTCTCGGTAACTTCGGTCTAGGCTCACAACCAAATCCGTGGATTTTGAACTGATATGGAAAAGCTAGCCGGTGCTCTCACTGCGATCCTTGGTGCAATCATTGTGGTTGCCATTGTGTCCGTGCTCGTCAGTAATAAGAGCCGCACGCCGGAAGCGCTTTCCGCTGCGGGCGGTTTCTTCTCGCGTGTCATCGCTGCGGCGGTGAACCCGGCGAACACCGCAGAGACAAACGGCAACCCCGAACTAGGGACGTTCTCGCTTCCGTCAATCATTGGCGGCGCATCGCTTGGAAGTGGATTAGGGGGCGGGCTACTCTCGTTCCCCAACGTTGGAGCATTCGCATGAACTCGTTTCTTGAAGGGCTGGTCACGATCATTCTCGCCATTGTGACCGTTGCACTCGTTGCCGTGCTGGTGAGTAAGAACGCACAGACGCCGCAAGTTGCCCAAAGCTTCTTCAGCGGCATCGGCAACACGCTTGGCGCTGCAATGTCGCCAGTGACCGGCGCGAACATTTCATACAACATGAGCTATCCCGGTAGCGGCTTCACCATGCCGTCACTGCCGACGTTCGGCGGCTAAGCTCAACACACGCGGAAGGCGCTAACATGTTTCAACTCGCTCGCACGTATGACCGTCCCGCCAATGGCGCGAACGCACAACGCGGTTTCCCCGCGCCGGGCGAGGGCGATCAAACATCGGGCGCGTTCGATCCGCCGCCCGCTGTTGTGCCGCGTCAACCGGAGCGCCCAACTAAGGGGCGTCCGTCGCTGTTCATGAAGAAAAGCGTTGGTGCTCGTCAGGGCTTCCCATCGCCGCTTGGCGATGAAGAGCGCCGCCCGCGTGGCTCAATGCCTAACGTCGTTCCGCAGTACGGGCGAAACATCGAAGTCGAAACGCCGTACTATGACCGGGGCGCTGCGGCCTACGTGCAGAACTACGGCAAGGTGCTGACCAATCCCATCGGCGGCGGCATTGTCGCGTTGCACCGCCCGCAGGCGAGCTACGGCCCTGCGGCTCAGTACTATGACCATGCGATTTGGTGGACCTCTCAAGCCGTCCCGACCACAGTCAATCTCCAAGGTCTCACCACGCCGGAAGCGCTCGCCGCCGTGCTTGGGCCAATCCAACTTCAAGCCGTCATGCGGGTGGGGTAAGAACTCATGGACATTCTCGGTTTCGCCAAGTCTCACCCGCTCTGGATTGCGGGCGGTATCTTCATTGTCGGCTTGCTCTTCTTGATGGGGCGCGGCGGCGGTGGCGGTTCTGGCGACGGTGGCATGGGCGCGTTCTATGCCGCGCAGAACGCCTCTAAAGTTTCCGGCGATCAAGTCGCTATCGCTCAAATCCAAGCGAACGCTCAGACCTCGATTGCAACGGGTTACTTCGGCTCGCAAAAAGATATCAATACGATTTGGGCGAGCAACCAATTGGCGAGCACGCAAATCCAAGCTCAGACCGCGAAGGACCTTGCACCATATCAAGTCAAGGCCGCGTATCTTCAGACGGTGCAGCAAGTGGCCTCGCAACCAGTGCAAACGACGACCTCGACAAAATCAAGTTCGGGTTTCTTCGGCATCGGCGCGAAGAGCAAGACGACGACTAGCGTCATTCCAAATCCGGCTTGGGACATGCTCTCACACATTGGCGATTTCTTTGATGACTTCGCGTTTCCGTCCGGCTGACGAATGGCGCTTAGTGCGTACAACCCCAACGACCCGGAACAGAATGCGTTCCTAGCTGCCCTCGCTCGCGGAGAGAGTGGGGGCGGCACTGGTTCTACGTGGCTTGGCTTCGGCGGCGTTGACCTTGCTGGCATGGCTCGCGATGCGTTCGGCTTCCCGCAATGGGAAGGCGCAACCACGTCAGCCGGACCAACGCACGCGGCGGGGACGTATCAATTTCAACCCGGCACATGGCGCGACATTGCCAACCGCTACGGTCTCGACTTCACGCGCCAATCCGATCAAAACGCGGGCGCTTGGTATCTCGCCGAAGAGACATACCACAATCGCACAGGGCGCTCGCTGGACGCCGATCTAGACGCGGGCGACTTCAGCCGCGTTGAAGGCGCTCTAGCTTCTATATGGCCTTCAGTGACCGGCAACGGTGCAAACCCTCAGGGACTTGTACAAGCTATCTTGGGCGCTGGAGGTAGCGAGGGTAAGCCATACGGAGACACCGGAAAAACCGAAGTTGAAGAACCGCGTTCACTCATGGATAATGTCGCGTCGTTTTTTACTCGCGGCGGCTTAATCATCGTGGGAGCCGTCGTTGTCTTTGTTGCCCTCTGGTTCATCCTTGCTGATACAGGTGCTGTTCCAAGCCCTACGCAAGTTGTTAAGTCCGCCGTCGCTGCCTGAGATCAATCTGCACGTTGAAATCAACCTTGATGGAGTTAGACAAGTGACCGATCGCTCAACTGAAAACGACCTTGAAGACTTGGACGAAGCGAGCGCCGCAGACATGAAGCAATTGCTTCTTGACTTGCTGCACATGGATAGGCTCGCACGCAACCAGGGACACACGCTCGTTGAAGTTTTGGTCAAGGCCGCACGCGATCAACTCGGCATTGACATTCGCCCGGCGCATGATCGGGGCGCGGTCACTCGCCGCGATTACAACCAGGACTAACGTAAATGGCTGAAGGCGACATTCTTCCCGGCTCCGCCGCGTTCATCGCTCCCGCTCCCGAAGTGAAGCGTTGGCGCTATTCGTTCGTCAACGGGCGTTCGCTCGCAACGTTCGATGGCGACATTCAGTTTGGTTCGATCATTGGCGGCGTCATTCGCACGCGGCTCACTGTGAACACCGCCGTTGCGGTGAACTACCAAACCGGAAGCGATGCCGTCAGCCTGTCAGCTTTCCTCGCCGGTTCTCCGGCTCGCACGTTCGCAGTCGCGTTCGCATTGCTCCGCGATTATGTGGACACGGCGGGCTACACTGTCACGTTGACCGGAACGTCATCCGCGCCAGTGACAGAGCGTCTAGTGGCGCTCGGCTATTTGGTCGGTCAGAAGTACGTCAACAGCTTCGTTATCGATTACTCGACGTGCGACCTCGTCACCGTGACCGGCTCGTCAATCGCCAATATCGGCAACATGGCGCAATGGAAAACGAAGAGCATTTCCAACGCTTCCGCCGAAGCCGCCGTGCAATGCTACGGCGGCGGCGATATGTGGATCAATCCCGGTGAAATGAAAGCCGCGACCACTGGTCACTTCCAAGCGGCGCAAGGTTCTATCCGCGTTACCGCTAACTACACAATCTCCGCCGCCGCGCCCTATCACGTTGTTGCGGAAGTCGGTGCGGGCTTCTTTGACTTTGGCGGTTACACCGTCACTCTGACAGGCGTTCAAAACTACACGACCGCTTTCGCAAACACAGGCGAGGGCGCGGGGCAGATCGCAATTCACTCGGTTGTGTTCAATATTGCCGCCGCAACTGTAACCGGTAAAAAATTCACCGTCACGGACGGCGGGGCAATCTCGCCACGCTCTAAGGCTATGTCGCTTCCGGGCGACGTTGTTGGTTCGTGGGATGAAGCCCAATACGAGGCGGGCTATCTTTACGGCGGGATCACTTCAAACAATGTAAGTGACGCAGCTAACGATATCGACTTCGCGGCGGGGACGTGCGTTGACAGCACTAACTCGCTCTTCATGCGTTGGACTTCGACCATTACGAAACGCACGGACGCGGCTTGGGCGGTTGGCTCCGGCAACGGCGGACTTGATACCGGCGCAGTGGGGAACGCAACCTATCATTGCTTCATTATCGCTCGCGATAGCGACGGCTTGATTGATGCGCTGTTTTCACTCTCGCCAACCGCGCCAACCATGCCAGCCGGTTGGACGGCAAAGCGCCGCGTTGCTTCGATCATTCGAGCGGGCGGACAAGTGTTGTCCTACACTCAAACGGGCGATCAATTCTCGCTCTTCATTTCAATACTCGATTACAATGCGACACCCGGCGCGACCACTGCCGCGACGCTCACGCTTGCGAGCGTTCCCACCGGCATTGTCGTTAACCCGATCCTTGGCGTTCAAGTTACGTCAGGCCCGACGACGAACGCGGGCGGCTTGTTGTCATCGCTCGACGTTCGCGACGACGCGGCGAACTCTGCGAACGCTCAGAGCTATATCAACGCGGCGAACACTAACGCCGCTATGACCCGCGTCACTGACTTGCGCACGGACACGTCAGCGCAAGTTCGCCGCCGCGTTCAACAAACCGACATGTCGCTTGTTGTTCGCACTTACGGTTGGGTCGATACTCGCGGAAGGCTTGCAGCATGATAGCTTCAATCGCTCTCGCTCTACTGCGTCACCTGTTGACGCTAGCCGGAACGTCCCTCACAACTTCGGGACTGTTTGAAGGCTCGGACGCTGACAAGTTCGTTGGTGCAATTCTTGTACTAGTGGCGCTCGGCTTCTCTGCCTTCGATAAGTGGAAACAACAGAAGGAACGCGACAATGGCCGGTAGCTATGTTTCGCAATTGGCTTCGGGTAAGATCAGCCCCGAAGTGTTCGTGCAGAAGTCCGCCGCGTGGTTCAAAGATCAGAAGATCATTCCGCAGGGCTCGCTGAACTGGTTGATTGAAGCGCTTGAAAAGCTTCTCATTGCCAAGGGCATTCCGTCGTTCGTCGCTGAAATTCTGACGAACGAATTGAAGGAAGTACTTGGCATCAATCCAGTACAACCGCCCTCAGGTTGACACGCCGGGCGAATGCCCTTTGGTTCTAGAGGAATGAGACCGCAGTAATGTCCGTTAGCCGACCCCATGCGAGCACTGCGACGCCACCGGTCTCACAGGATGCCCCGCCCGTTGCCGCCGCTGCGGGCGGGGCGTCCGCCTCCCTCCGGTGTAGAGATTGCGGCAACCTCGACTTGAGGCATTGCGAAACCCTGGACGCGAGTTACACATGGTGCGGCGCATGTGGCGTAAGACAAGGGTAGTGAAATGGACGCGGCGGAAATCGACATTGCAACGGCGGACGAAACAACCAAGGCTTACGTCCGCAAAGGCGTTATAGACGAAGCGGTAGCGAGGCTCCCCAAGCCGGGGCAACATCTAAACACCATGCCGAAGTGGTTGAGCGTCGGAGCAAGTCACACCGCAATCGCCGCTGGAAAGTGGGAGGATTGGAAAGATGCCGAGTTTACTGCGAACCCTTGAGGCGTTGGACGTTGCGGCGCGTCAGCAAGGTTCTAGCCTCGCTCAAATCCTCGCTCACGCGGGACGCTCGGGGCCGGGCGTTGACGTGTTCTTGCGTCGCCCCGTCGCAGACGTTACGATTGATCCTTCCGAAGCCGACTCATTAGAGGAGTTACAAAACGTCATGGGCCAACTCACCGAAGCCATTGCAGCGCTCACGCTGGAAGCCGAAGAGCAAAAGGGGCAACTCGCCTCCGTCGTCGTTTACGTCCAGGGCGTTCCCGGCCTCATCGCCGCCGCCGTTGCTCAAGCGCTCACCGAAGGCGGCATTGACGAAACCGCCGCCGCCGCCGCCGTCAACGCGGCTCGCCAAGCCGTCTCCGACAGCACGGACGCCGCCCTTGCTGCAATCGCCGCCAATCGCCCGGCAGGCGAGCCGGGGCCGGACGTGACCGTGGTCAACCCGACGCCGCCAGAAGGCACTGTAGAGCCGCGTGACACGCCTGCGGACCCGACCACGGCGGCAGGGGCAGGGCCGGACGTGACAACCGCGCCGGACACGCCACCGGTCACGCCGCCGACTGAGTAAGGCTCAGTCCAATGTCTTTGGATAGCCAAGCCCAAGAAAGGGCGAACATTCGGGAGTACGAAAAAGCCCGCAAGGCTTATCGGAGCGCCGCAATTGGAAGCGATGAAGAGAAAGCCGCTTACAAGAAGATGACCGAACTGGTTAGCAAAATCCCGAAGGATAAACTTCCGAAGACCGGAAATCGTTGGACTTAGTTTAGTCAGGTCCCCACAACCCCGCTGAGTTCAGTGACGTTAAGCCCGCCCTCCGAAATGGGGC
>JADJRF010000006.1 GCA_016712355.1 Vampirovibrionales bacterium
ACAACAAAACGACCCTTTTAGATGATAGTCAACAAGAGACAACTTGCAGATATATTAGGAACCACTGAGGAAACCCTTACTCAGTGGGCCAAACAGGGTATGCCAATCCTCCTAAAAAGACTTGGGAGAGAAGGCAATCAATACGAGACTGCGGCTGTTATTTCTTGGCTGGATGCCCGCCACAAGTCCGATGATCCTCCCACAGACTACGAAACGGAGCGGACGCGCAAGGTAAAGCTGGAAGCCGATATTCTGGCACTAGAAAAAGCGCAACTCGAAGGCCACTTAATCCCATCCGATAAAGTAGAAGCATCATGGATTGGCATGATTTCGGCTTTCCGGGCTAAAATGATTGCAATACCCTACAAGTACGCGCCTCTAGTTGCTGGAAAGTCGTTCATCGAGGTCGAAACGCTACTCACAGACGCAATCCATGCCGCGCTAGAAGAACTTTCTAATGATGATGACTTGGGAAACTGCATTAAATCGGACCTCGAAAGCGGCACTCAAGGCGATCAAGCCGCCGCCGAAACTGACGGTGAGCGAGTGGGCGAATCAGTTCCTTCAACTGAGCGCTGAGGATAGTGCCGAGCCTGGCCAATTCAGCACCGACCGCGCGCCCTATCAAAAAGGCATCATGGACGCGGTATCCGAGAGAGGAATTCACACCGTTGTCGTTAAAAGTAGCGCACAAATCGGGAAAACAGCGATTCTGAAAGCGATCATTGGCTTTCATGTCGATCAAGACCCCGCGCCTATTCTCATGCTCCAGCCGACTGAGCATATGGCTGAGGCTTTCTCGAAAGACCGCCTTGCGCCGATGATTCGGGACACGCCGGCACTCAAAGACAAGATAGCCGACCCCCGCTCCCGTGATTCCGGGAACTCCATCCTGCACAAACGATTCGCTGGCGGGCACATTACTCTTGCCGGATCGAATTCCCCTGCTGGCCTCGCCAGTCGCCCGATTCGCATTGTCCTTTGCGACGAAGTAGACCGTTATCCAGCCAGTGCCGGCAGCGAAGGCGATCCAGTTAATTTAGCGATCAAGAGAACGGCAACGTTCTGGAATCGCCGGATTGTCCTGACTTCAACTCCAACGATTAAAGGCGCGTCTCGCATCGATATGGCGTATGAGAATAGCGACCAACGCCATTTTTACGTGCCTTGCCCGCATTGCGAAACCTTCCATGTATTCAGATGGGAAAACTGCCGATGGCCTCCCGGCTCACCAGATAGAGCAGTCATGGTATGCCAGGAATGCGCCGCAGAAATAGCAGAATCCTATAAACCCAATCTTCTTGCCCATGGCGATTGGCGCGCGGAAATGCCTTTTAATGGAGTCGCCGGGTTTCATATCAATGAACTCTATAGCCCATGGCGGAAATGGGCTGATATTGCGAGAGAGTTTTTATTTGCAAAGCAAGACCCACAATTGCTCAAGACCTGGGTGAATACCAGTCTCGGCGAATCGTGGGAGGAAGACGCCGAAAAGGCCGATCCTGACTCACTGATGGGGCGTCGCGAGAATTACGGCAAGGATCAAATACCAGAAAGAATCCTGTATTTGACCGCTGGCGTGGACGTGCAAGGGGACCGCCTGGAAGCTGAGATTGTCGGCTGGCGGGCATCGTCGCGGGATGAAGCACCGGAGTCTTGGGGTATTGAGTATCGAGTATTTCATGGCGATCCGGCCAAAAATGAAGTCTGGAATGACGTTGATGAGTTTCTGTTAGGCATCTACCAGACCGAATCGGGCAGAAAATTGCGCGTCATGGCCGGTTGCGTTGACTCTGGCGGGCATCATACCGCGCAAGTTTACGCATTTTGTGGTGCTCGGATTGGCCGGCATATCTACCCGACAAAAGGAATGCCTGGAGCAAAGCCGATTTGGACGCCAAAGGCCGCAAAGAGCAAAAAATACAATGCGAATGTATGGCACGTTGGCGCTGATTCCGGGAAAGATGCGTGGTATGCACGACTCAAGATTAAGGAGGCCGGTCCAGGCTATTGCCATTTCCCGCTGGATTATGATAAACATTACTTTGAAATGCTGACTTCAGAACAGGTTAGAACGAAGTATATTAAGGGGCGACCAATCCGAGAATGGTTTCTTCCCGCAAACCGACGAAATGAAGCGCTTGATATTCGCGTCTTGGCGCTGGCGGCATTACTCGCAAGGCCGATTGACTGGACCGCCATAGATCGTTCTCGGCCTATTCAGTCAGCGCCAGCGCCAAAGGCCACAATCCGTACTGGCAACAGTTCATTCATCCGCAGACAAACAGGCACTCCATGGCTGAGATAAAATGGCAACATCCGACCGGAAACACTCCTAAAACCGTTGCGCTGGTGGCACTAGGGCAGTCCCGCGACGTTTATGCGGGCGCATGGCTTCAGAATGATCTATCGGAAGCCGTGACAACCTGTGATGAGATTTGGACGTTGAATCGCGGCGTCAATGTATTTAATCATGATTTGCTATTCGTGATGGACCACATTCAAGGGGAGGCAGATAAATTTCCGCGTTACGGTGCTAGCCTTTGGAAGCACAACAAGCCGATTATTACCAGCGACAACTCTGACGGATGGCCCAATCACGTTTACAAATATCCGCTGAACGAGATTTGGGACTGGTTGCGAAAGAATATCCAGCCGCAACACTCGAACTGGTGGCACAATTCTTTGGCGTATATCGTGGTCTACGCGGCATTCATCGGCGTCAAGGAACTGCGGGTCTTCGGCGCGGATTATGCCGACCACAAAAACGGCGTGGTAGAGGATGGCCATGTTAATGTCGCATATTGGGTAGGCGTCATGGAGCGCGCGGGACTTGTGTGCATGGCTCCAGAACAATCCGGCTTTCTCGGAATCAATCAACGCGGGTTCGTCTACGGGTACAAGGACAATCCGCTTGTGATCACGGCGAACCGCGCGCGCTTCCGGGCGATGACTGGGCAGGGCGGCACCGAAGAAACCACGGCGCTCCTATCTGGCGAGCGGCAAGTGGCTGAGACGCTGGAAGAGATACAGCCGGATCATCGATACCGCTATGCTTTTGCTGCTGGCAAGGTGCATGGCGTGGTCATCGATTGCGGGTCTGGCATCGGGTACGGCAGCTATATCATGGCGCAACAGCCGGGGGTTGATACTGTTTATGCGCTTGAACATAGCCGAGAGAGTCTCGATTACGCCATATCCAATTATTATAGCAAGAAAATAGGATACTATCAGGAAGAGCTTGACGGACTATGCCTGCATGAAAGATATGGAGTCTTTGGCAACGCCAATTGGGCAGTTGCTTTCGAACTGATCGAGCACTTGCATGATCCGAAACCGCTACTTCGGTCGCTACCCGCTGACCGCCTGCTGATCAGCGTGCCCAACGAAAGCGTGGTGCCCTATTCTCCGGAAACCGCGCCTTTCCATCAGCGGCATTACACCTATTTCCAGTTGAAAGAACTTTTGTCAGAAACCGGGTGGAAGGCGGCCAAGGCTTGGGGCCAGCACGGGCCGATGTCGGATGTTGTGGAGTTTGACGAAAACTGCCGAACCATCATTGTCGAGGCTGAACGATGGCGAGATTCATCGAATACCAGCAACATCGATGGCGATTCGTAGACCTAGCGCGATCCCATCATATCAACCCCGGCACGCTCTACCATCGGTTAGAGCGTTTCGGGGAGACTGCAACGGGTATCGCCCGCGCGCTTGCTACCGGGATTATGTCCAGGGAGCAAGCCGGAAAGCGTGGAAAAGAGAATAATCGATTTTATTGCAATCGAGGGTATTGCAAAGATTAATCCGATTGCATATATTGTAATTGCGCTATATTCGGCGCTTACAGAAAGGTAATGCAATGGATTTGACGCATGTTGCTACCGATGAGCTTCTAGCTCAAAAGAAAGAAATCGAAGAGGAACTGCTTTGGCGGATCGACGAAGAATTGCAAAAGATCGATGCCCGCCGTTCGCAATTGCTGGCGATGAAGCCGACCGTGAAGCCGGAAGAGAAGAAAAAGCGCGCGAAGTCTTCGCGCCCGCCCAAGTATCGCAACCCTACCAATCCAGAACAGACCTGGACCGGCCTCGGCCAAGCGCCGGCGTGGGTCGATGTGGTGGGGCGTGGTGTTTGTTTGATTCGTAAAGAGGGCTAATCATGTTTACTGGACAGCATTCCATTGCTACTGAAAATACGATCATGGGCGACGCGCCGCGACCCATCGAACGCCGGCCGATCCTTCCGACGCTGGAAGGCATGAGTTTCGGCGATCTGCGGTATATCGCCGATTCCATCGCCGAATATGCCGGCGAGGTCCAGGCGATGCTGGAACAGAAGCGCAAAGAACGCATCGCAGAGTTGAAGGCTCAGGTTGAAGCCGACAAGGCCAGAGCGGCGGCAACGGAAGCGGAACTCGCCGCGCTTTGCCCGCAACCGGTGAAGATGGTCAACCCGTCCACGCCGAAATACCGCGATCCGGCGAAGCCAGAATGCACCTGGGCCGGGCGCGGTAAGCAACCTGGCTGGCTGAAGGAAAAGCTGGAAGCCGGCGCCAGCCTGGAAGATTTTCTGGTGGACAAGCCGACCACGCCGAGTTCGTCGGACGATCCGGGTTTCTGACCTTCCGCAATATTTTGAGCAGACGCCCATTCGGCAGGGCACCGGGCTGTAACCCCGTGGTCGGCTAGTTCCGTGTTGGTTCGAATCCAACCTGCTCAACCGAATTCAAGGAGTAACGATGAGTCCGAATGCACGAAAAGCAAACGAAACGCAAACATCATTCAGGGCGCGACTCAAACAACAACGTCAATATGAGAAGCATCGCGCAAATGGCCGCGTTGTTTGGGATTCTCAGAAGCAAGGAACCTATGTCCGCGCCAAACATGGTCCGCTTCGCTGACTCCAATTGCATATACACAACCCGCCTCATGGCGGGTTTTTTAATGCTTGACATTCCATTTTTTTGTGTTGTAAGCATGGAATGTCCATCTTCACCGGTATCCCCGTAGCAACCTTGCAAACGTGGTTGAGCGATGCTCAGACCGCGATGCAAGAACTCGCCATCGGCAAGCGCGCGGTCACGATTGCGACCGGCGACAAGCGCCTATCGTTCTCCCCAGCCGAACTCCCCCGCCTCAAAGCCTACATCGGCCAACTCCAAGCGGCTATCGCTGAAGCCACGGGCGCGACGACTGGGCAACCCTACGCGGTGGCGACATGGACGCGCTAACCCGCCTGATTGCCTACGTTGCGCCTTCCTGGGCAGCTTCCCGGATGCTGGCACTCGGTCGGCTGGCCAGCGCACAACGCTATTATGACGCCGCCACAGCCACCTCTCAGCACCCCCGACGCGGCAACGCGGCAAGCGCGGACGCCGTGATGGACCGCGCCAAGGGCAACTTGCGCGAGTATGGCCGCTGGCTGGATGAGAATCACGACCTCGCAATCGGCGTGCTGGATGATCTAGTAACGAACATCATCGGCGCGGGCGCGGGTATCGAGCCGATGGCGCGGAATATGCGCACTCGCGAGCCGGCGACGGACCTCAATAAGCAACTTGCGGAACTATGGGAAGAGTTTTGGCAATACCCCGAAGTCACCGGTGAATTGCCCGGCAGCGAAATGGAGCGGATTGTTTGTCGCTCATTTCTGCGGGATGGAGAGGTATTTGCTCAGCACGTCAATAAAGCTGTTGCGCCTTACGCCAGTCGAATTCCTTATGCGCTGGAATGGCTCGAATCTGATTTTGTCCCATTCGATCTAACCGACGCATCCCGCCTGATTGTTCATGGCGTGCAAAAAGACGGATGGGGCCGCGCGATTGGCTATTACGTTCTCAAGCAGCATCCTGGTTCGCTGATTCTTCCCGGTTCAAGATTCGATACCGTTTTCCTTCGCGCTGAAAACATGATGCACCTCAAGCTGGTGAAACGATTGCACCAGACGCGCGGAGTATCGATTTTCCATGGCGTGCTGACTCGGCTGGACGATCTCAAGGATTACGAAGAGAGCGAAAGAATCGCCGCGCGGGTTGCCGCCGCACTCACCGCTTTCATTAAGCGCGATTCGGCGCTGTCGGATACCGTTACCACGACGATGACGGGCGAAGAGAGTCAGACCGGGAGCCGTTCGTTTTCCATGGAGCCTGGGCTTATCTTCGACGGCTTGCAGCCCGGCGAAGACGTAGGGGTTATCGACTCCAAGCGCCCAAATCCGAATCTTGAACTCTTCCGTAATTCGCAACTGCGGGCGATTGCATCCGGCACCGGAACGCGTTTTTCCAGCATCGCCAAGAATTACAACGGTACGTATTCTGCGCAACGGCAAGAACTGGTCGAAACGGTCGCGCATTACCGCCGCATTTTCGATTACCTACGCGAGAAATTCTATTTGCCGGTCTGGCGGCGCTTTATTGATGCGTCTCGGCTTTCTGGGCTTTTGCGTGTACCGGCTGGCGTGGATGAAATGAGCCTCTATCGTCCTGAAATCCGCCCGCCGCAAATCCCGTGGATCGATCCAAAGAAAGAGATAGAAGCCTTTCAGGCGATGGTTGAGGCTGGGTTTAGAAGTCGGCAACAGGTTATTCGGGACTTGGGCGGCGATCCTGCAACGGTTGACGCGCAACTCATGGCCGATCCGTTGGACGTGCGCCCGCCGCTGGATTCGCAGCCGAAACAGCAAACGCAAAAAGCGCTACAAGTACAGGACGAAGCGGCATGAAAGAGAAGCCAACCGGAACAATGCCTGGAAGTCGGGTTTTTACAATATCGGTTGACCCTGGCAAGAAAGTTTCAGCCGGTGAAAGAATCCCGGCTAGCTTCTCTTCGGAAAGCCCAGTTCAGCAAAAGTTTGGCAAAGAGGTTCTATTACATAACAAAAAATCTATCGACATGTCGAAAGTGAAAGATGGCGGAGTTTTGCCATTACTTGTTATGCACAACGCGTTTTCTTTGGCTATTGGGAAAGTTGAAGGGTTTTCATTATCAGAATCGGATAAGAAAACACGCGGGTATGTTTTATTTGCAAAAGATGATGCAGACTCAGAGAAAGTCATCAATTTGCTCAATCAGGGGATACCGGTAGATTTGTCTATTGGGTATGAGCGTAATTTCGATACCGCCCAATATGACCCGCAAACAGACACATTTTTTTTCGAGTGGATGCCTAGAGAAGTTTCTATCGTTGGTTTGGGAGCCGATTCAACCGTAGGCTTTGGTAGAGCAATGCCTGGAGATATTGACATGACTGATGAAATTAAAACGCCGGCTGTCGAAGTCGGAACTACTGATAATCCTGGCGCTGGCAGTGAGCCGGTCACGCCGATTCGGCAAATCGATGCCAATGCAGTGCGCGCTAAAGCAGTGCGTGACGAACGCAATCGATTGCAAGAAATCGATGGAATCTTTGCGAATCCCATCGTCCCCCATGATTCGGTGTATGACGGCATTCGAGCGCAAGCGCTGAATGAAGGATGGAGCGCCGATCAAACCCGAAAGATCGTCATGGATACCCTGGGCGGCGAAGCGGAGCCGGTTTCCAATCCCGGTGCCGTGCCTGATGACGTGCAAGTTTTCGGCGTTGTTCGCCGCAGTCAGCCTACCGACTCCCCGGCTTATCAGCCGCGCCCGTTGGGTGCTGGGGTCCGCATGGGCGAAGATCAGACCGAGAAATTCCGCAACGGCTTTACTGAGGCGATGCTCGTCAAGTCTGGTGTGCTGACGGATCGCAAATCCATTGACGGCGCGCGGGCCGGTGGTTTCGTGGGCAAGCGGTTGATTACCCTGGCCGGCGATTACTGTCGGATGCACGGCATCAACACGCAAGCCTTGGACGATGACGCCGTTGCGGCGCGGGCGCTGACGTATCGCGCGGCTGGGCAAACCACGTCCGACTTTACGAACATCCTGGCCAATGTGGCCAACAAGTCGCTGCTTCAGGGTTGGGAAGAGGCACCGGAAACCTGGCAAACCTGGACGCGGCGCGGCACCTTGCCGGATTTCAAGACTGCCGAGATTAGCGGGCTTTCCGGCTTCACCGGCCTAGATGAAGTCCCGGAAGACGGCGACATCACTTATGGAAAGTTCACGGATCGTAAGGAGACGATCAAGCTGGTGAGCTATGCGAAGAAATATCGCATCACTCGCAAGTTGATCATCAACGACGATTTGCGGGCCCTGTCGGCTATTCCCCGCGCCATGGGCCGGGCTGGCAACCGCAAGGTGGGCGACATCACTTATGCGCTGCTGAACGGCACCGGTCCGACGCTGAATCAGGACTCCACGGCGCTTTTCGACACGTCAAGCCATAAGAACTACGTCGCCGCCGCAACCGCTCCAACCGTAGCGACGCTGAATACTGCCAGTGTGGCCATGGCGAAGCAGACCGACCCGAACACCAGCGCGGTGCTGAACATCCAGCCACGGTTCCTGATGGTCCCGAAAGCGCTGGAGCACACCGCGCGCGTGCTGATGGCCGCGACTTATGACCCGGCTGGTACTGCGGGAACCTTGCCGCCGAATCCGTTCAGCGGTCGCTACGAGGTCATCACGGATGCCCGCCTGGACGGACAAACCTACGGCACCGCCGCATGGTATTTGCTCGCCGATCCCAACATCTTCGATACCTTCGAGGTCGCGTTCCTGAATGGCATGGCCGAACCGTACATGCGGGAAAACGAAGAGTGGGACGGGCAAGGCACCAGCTATCTGGTGGGCGTTGACTTTGGCGTGTCCGCTCTCGATTTCCGCGCCGTTCACAAGTATCGCGGCAACTAATCCATTCAATCACGCCGCCCAATCATGGGCGGCTGGTTAATAAGTTTGAGGAGTTATGTCATGGCTCAAAGTCTTTCTGAAGGCGAAGTTTTCAACTATACGACCACTGGTGCGGTTGCTAATGGTGAGTTGCGCGTCATTAATCGCATGGTCGGAGTGGCGCTGAATTCCGCCACTGGTTCTGGTCAGAAAATCGCTATTGCGCTGGAAGGCGTCTTTTCGGTCGCCGCTGTTGCGACGGGCGCGAAAACCGCCGGGAATCGCGTGTTCTATCGCACCACCGGTTCGCAGTTTAAAGCGGCTTTTGCATCCGGCGTCGCCACCGGTGGCAAGCACACGATTGGAACGGTTTGGGAAACCGCTACCGCCGCTTCCACGACTTGCAAAGTCAAGTTGATCGGCGGCCCGATTGGAGTGCTGGCGTAATGCGCGGAAACATCACGGCATGGGCGTATCTCAACAATGGGTCGGAAGCTCTGGCGACGGAGCTTTATGCGATCTTCGGTTGGGAATAACCCATGTCGGATTTTAGCGACTTGATGAACGGGACTGCGGTGCCGCTGATCAAGTCGTTCTTTGGAGATGCGGCGACTTATACGGTCGATTCAACGGGTGACGAATTGACCGTGGCCGCTATCGTCGATAAAGACGTAGTAAATCCGCTGGCCGAAGCCACGTCAGCAATCGAGAAACAGACAATCATCACGATTGCAACTGCTGATCTTGCGGGGAATATACCGCGTCGGAATGACGTGATTACCATCGGCGCGGATCGATATATCGTACTGAAACGTGACTCCGATGATGGTTACTTTTCTAGGATTATCGTAAGGGCTGGCGATGATTGAGGTTGAGGTCAACGAACAGCAATTGAATGAAGTACGGGAGCGCCTTGCTTATATCAAGAACGGCGCAACCAAGGCACTCTATCGCGGATTGAATAAAACGGCTTCACGCGCAAGAACGCGCTTTTCTCAGGAAATAGGGAAGCAAGTTAATTTATCGTCTAGCAAGATCAAGAGTAAATTGGATGGGCCAGCGCAACTCTTTAACAATCGCGCTAACTCGAATCAACTTAGGGCTATTTTATCAAGCAGGAAAACCGGAACACGAATGGAGAATTTTCTAACGTCTCTATTCCCATTTCGTGCTGGTAGACCGTCTGATCCAATTGTCGTTAAAGTAAAAAAGACACCCGTCAAGATATTAAGCGGATTCTGGGTTCCAGCAAAGAATAGCGGCGGATACCTTATTGCAGTCAGGAATGAGGTATTGCGCGCTCAAGGAATGAAGAACGCCATTAATCCGAATAGCCGGTTGCCTTATACCGTGCTGTATGGTCCAGGTCCAGGCCAAATGTTTGAATCTGTAACTGCCGACTTAGGGCCAGAGTTGAGTGAGTATTTGCAGAAAGCGATTGACGCGGAAACCAGTTGGCTGATTCAGAAAAACCCGCCTCCCGCTGGCGATGGCACCGGTGAAGACTAATGCCAACCGCTAAACGCGAACTGGCAATCTCCGCGCTGGCCACTCGATTGAGCGCGACTCGCAATCCATATCCACAGGATTACGAAGAAACGCCTTTTTATGCGCTGATCGAGGGCGAGGAAACGGTTTTAAGTCGTGATTATGACGATGTTTTAGTGGTCGCCAGCTTAACTGTCGAAGCAATCGACAAATACGCTGAAGACGCCAGCAGAACTACCGCCGCTAATGCGCTGCTGGCTTATTTGATTTCAACAGCACTTGGCACCGATCCCACGCTGGGCGGTCTGGCTGAGGATTTAACGTATACCGGTGGCGCAACTCTTTTTTCAGAGACCGGCAGCGTACTCATCGGCGCGGTGGCGCGGTTTGATTTGACTTATCGGCATGTCGCCGGTAGCCCTTATTGACGGAGAACATCATGGCTATTTTGACCACTCAAACGATTGAATACGAGAGTGCAGCGAGCCAGCAGGCATTCGCCGCTCTGACCGATTCCGGCGACCATACCGTTTTCACGGCAACGTCTACGCCGTGGAGCCAAGCGAGCGGCTATGAGCCGGTGATTGGCCCTTATGGCGTTATCGATGGTGGCGCGGTGATTCCCGCAGTCAGCACGACCAATGACCTTGTGGATGCTGCTGCTGTCGTTTTGATGGCTCCAGGCATGACGGGAGCGAGCGCGACCACTGGGCGGATTACCGTTGCCGCTGACACTGATTTGTCCTGCACGCGCGGCTCCAGCACCAATACGCATATCATCAACAGCATCACGGTGAACTACTCTTCGGGCGCTTATGCGGTAGTGGCTGGCACTGCGACAACTGCTTTCAGTGAGACGCGCGGCGCTTCCGGTGGACCGCCATTTATTCCAGTCGGATCAATCGAAGTGGCTCAGGTCCGCTTGACCTCGATCACCGCCGCGCCGATTACCGCTGATGAAATCTATCAAGTGGTTGGCACTCACCAAGAACGCTACGACTATCCCGTGTATTCCGTGGACTACCTTCGCGGAAAGATCACGTTCTCAGCCGCGCTCCCGCTGATTCATACCGGGTCCGTGGCGAAATCGGTACGAGTGCGGGTTGCTACCCCGGTCTTTGCGGAAAAAGCGAACGCCCGCGACTGGGTGCCGGCTGAGACTTCAAATACCACGAACTCGGAAGACTACTATGACGGCGCGATCGGGTCGGTATCGTCTAGTCTTGGGCAGGCCAGCTTTACCGCCGCGCTCACCGATGGCGTGACGGATGGACTGTTGAGCAAGGTCGGGCAAAAGCTGATCTTCCGGTTTAAGCCGTCCCGGTCTGGTTCTGCGTATCAACTCACCCAAGGCGTCTTGGGTGTGGCTCGCACGTTCGGCGTGAAGAGTTCCCCGCAGGGGTCTTTCACGGTATCGCCGGAACAAGCCAGCGTCGATTTCTCGGGACTCTAAGATATGAGCTTCGATCTTGAGAGATTCCGGTCTTGTGCATCGCAATTGTCGCCACGGACGGCGGATGTTGCGGTAGACGATCTGGCGCATTGGTTCCCGGAAGGCGTCAAGCCGGTCTGGACGGTGCGCGGATTGACGGGCGTGGAGATTGCCACGGCAAACGATGCGCAAGGCCACGCAAGGCTCTATGTAGCCACGGTGGAAGCTCTGGCCAGTGCAGCACACTCTGATCAAGCCGACGCGCTGAAAAAGCTCTTCTGTGCCGATGGGGAGCCACCCGAAGAACTCGTCAAGCGGTTCGATCATTTGGTATTTGGTAGCGTCGATCCGAAGATTGCTCGCGAAGATGCGATCCGGTTGTTTTCACTGTATCCAGTTGTCGGTTATCAGCTCACGAATAAAATCCTTGAGCTAACCGGCCTTGGTCCAGACTTGGGAAAAGTGCCGCGCTCTACGGACTCCCCGATGTCGTAATGGCTTTGCAGCTTTGCGATATGAAAGGGCGATTTCTCTTTGAGTGTCGCCCTGATTTATTTCCGCAAGCTCAATTGACAACGGTAGAGTGCGAGCTATGGGGAATGTATTATGAAGACAAGTCTAAAGCGACTCGCTAAGCAAATGAAGAAACTGAAAGATAATCTCAAAAAGATGAATGAGATTGATAGTCAACCAATCAAATTATCCGCGCAAGATATTTCTAGCGAACTTGCCGCTTTCATGCGCGGCATTATGGAAGGCATAAGGATTGGCCATGGCTAATCTGCAAAGCGTTGTCGAGCTTATTTTTCGTGGCGTCGATCAAGTATCGGATACTACGCAAAGCGTATCTAACAAACTGGCCGCACTTGGAGAGGCGGGGTCAACGATTACCGCGCCGCTTGCCGATGCGACAAAAAGCGTTTTGGCTTTTGAGGCTTCGGTTATTACTGCCGGCGCTACTGTATTGGGCTTTGCAATTAATGAAGCAGATAAGTTCGATGAGGCATTTAGGGAAATTACAACTCTAGTCAAAGAGCCAATAGGAAATCTACAAGAATTTAGAACTCAAATTTTAGCTTATGCTGCTGATAGCACGCAAAGTCTCGATCAAGTAACAAAAGCAACGTATAACGCGATTTCTCAAGGTATATCCTATCAAGATTCATTAAAAGCCGTTGCGCTTGCTGAAAAGCTAGCGGTTGGCGGTAAGGCTGAATTAAACGATTCACTGCAATTTCTTGTCGGTACGCTAAATGCGTATGGGCAAGGCATCGATCAAGCTGAAAAATATAGCGATATATTCTTTACTACCGTTCGGCTTGGAAAGACAACTATTCCAGAACTTAGCGCAAGCATTGGCGGCGTCACCGGCGTTGCTGCTAATGGCGGCGTTGCTGTTGAACAGCTAGGCGCGGCGATTGCTACGCTAACCAGCGCCGGAATTAACACAGCGGAAGGATTTACCGCACTCAAGGCAACAATTAGCGCAATCCTAGCGCCTGGAGAACAGGCAAAGAAACTTGCCGACGATTTGGGGATTAATTTCAACGAGGCCGGATTAAAATCGCTTGGATTCGCTGGCGTATTGGATCAAGTTAAGGAAAAACTGGACTCTCAGCGGATAAGTTAAAAACTTTATTCGGAAGTACAGAAGCTGTAAACGCTGTCATGATTCTTGCCGGAAGCAATGCCGACAAGTTCAAGGCTAATTTGTTGGAAATGTCGAATGTGAGCGGCGCAACCCAAGCCGCGTTCGACAAGATGAAAGATGCGACATCCAATCTTGCTCAGGCATTTACTGTTGCGCTTATTAAGATTGGCGATCCTCTTTTAGATGAATTTGGCGCTATTGAGGAGGCACTTGGCGAGCTAGCGAAATCGTTTATAACCTCAGTTGATAACGATACTTTTGCGCCGCTAGTAAATGTTGTAAAGAATAACTTAGGCAATATAGCCGAGTTATTTTCTTCTGTTGCCAAAAATCTCCCAGAGGCTTTATCTGGCGTAGACTTTGGAGAGTTTGCCGATTCGCTACAAATTCTATTTAATTCAATTAGCGATTTATTTAATCTAAAAGGTCTTGAAACAACACAAGGGTTACAAGGCGCAATACAGACCATTGTTGATTTATTGACTCGCACTACCGCTTACTCTAGTGATGCTGTTAAATCTTTAGGCCCGTTTGTTGAAAGCCTTGGATCGTTAATTAAGTTTATTTCAGAAATTGATATTGGCAAGATAGCGCTAATTGGCGAAATTGGCGGGTATGCGCTCGCTGCTAATATCGGGTTTTCTGCATTATCTGGCGGGCTTGCCGTATTTAATGGGTTATGGCCTACGGTTACGGCTGGCATGGCCGCAATTAAAGCAGAGGCATTGCTGGCCGCTGCCGCTTTGGCTGGCCCTGCTGGCCTGGCCGCTGCGGTCGGTACGTTATCGTTTGTAGCAACAAAAGAATCCGGTCTTGGCGACAAACTAAATGATATTCTTGCGATTGATTTTTTTGCCGGATATGAAGGCGCAACGATTGGAACTCAAATCTCTGACCTTACCGACGCCATTGGTAATTACTTTTCTACGCTAGAAAAGAAACCGCCGACGATTGAGCCGGTCAAAGTTCCCGTCGATCAATTTGACGGCGCTATCTCTGAAATCGCGCGATACGAACAAAGCATTCGAGACGCCGATAAAGAATATACCGATCTTGTCAACTTCCTCGCAAAGCCGGTCCCGGTTAGTTCATGGGATGGCATCCTAGCGCAACTGAACAAGATTGACGATAAAACAAAAGAAGCCAACGATTCAACAAAAAAATATATCGGCACACTGGAAGGATTGCCGGAATTAAAACTGCCTGATAATGTCAAGGTAGAACAATATAGAACCAGCGTTGAGGGCGTTGTCGCTGTTAATGGGGCGCTGGTTACTTCATACAGTAGTCTTGACGGTAAGACTGTAAAAGCCACTGGCGCTTTCGCGGCGGTATCGACCGCTGCTGAGGATAACGCAAAGAAAGTAGAAAAAGCGACGAAAGAGGCTGACAGCTTCCGCATCAAGATGGAAGAAATCGCCAGCAATGAAAGAATAAAGAATATAGAAGCCTACGTTACTTTAAACGTCGCTGATATTGAAGGACAGACTAAACGGGTCGAGGCCGCGTTCGAGTCTATCAATACCACGATCAACAGCACGGGCGATTTGTTAGGATCGTTATTTGGTGCGCTTAGCAACGCAGACTCTTTCACGAAACTGGAAATTATTGAGCAAATCGATGCCGAGAATAAACGCCGCGATGCTGCATTGCAACTGCAAAAAGAATTGACGCAAGCTGAGATTGAAAACATTCGTGCAAAGACTCGGGCATTGGATCGTGGCGATTCTATCCTGAAGATCGACGGCACCGGCCTTGCGCCACAGCTTGAAGCGTTCATGTGGGAAATCCTAAAGGCGATTCGAGTTCGCGCCAATGCCGACTTTGCTGATTATCTGCTTGGGATTGCGACAACATGATTAGTTTATCGGCAACATCCTACGATCCAAGCGGCGCGCTAATTATCCATGCTCGCTTTGAAAACGAATACCAGGCGGAACGGCGCGGAAGCATTACCGCTACCCTGGACGGTGGCGTGGCGGTCTACGACACCGGGTACAGCCTATCCGACAAGACGCTGACGGTGCGCGTTAAGCATCCGACCAAAGCCATGCTGGACACGCTCACGTATCTCGTCGCTTATTACGGGCAAGTGATATTAAGCTACAACCAAGGCGTATTCTTGGCGGTGCTGTCTTTCGCGCTGAATATCGATACAGTAACTATCAACTGTCGGCTAATCAGCCGACTGGACGGCTAATATGGCGAGCACGATTACGGCTTACGATAAACTGTGGCGGCTGCTGGCCACCGGTGGCGTTGATCTAGATACGGATACCCTTAAGCTGGCCCTGGTGACTTCTAGCTATACGCCCAGCACCGCTCATACGCAATGGGCTGATGTATCGTCCTACGAAGTAGCGACCGGCAGCGGATATACAACCGGCGGTGAGGCGCTGGCCAGTCCAGTGGTAACTGATGACAACATCGATTACAACGATGTGACCTGGACGGCGCTAACAAAAACCTTCCGTTATGCAGTTTGCTACAAGTCTGGGAGCGGTGGCGGCCTAACTAATCCATTACTGTTTTATATCCTGCTTGACTCTACCCCATCCGATATTGTCAATACCGGAAGCAACTACACGATTAGTTGGAATGCGACCGACAAACTATTTTATAAGCCTTAAATCATGGCTAATGGCATTGTTTGGTATTTTGGCCCAGACCTGGATTCAGCCTTAGAAAATCCTGTTGTAATGCAGGGGAAGGATGAGGCCGGTAATGTATTGCACGAAGTGAGGTTTGGCGGAGTGCGATACGGTGATTTCCCGTATTGCTTTATCGCTGATCCTGATGGACGGCTATATGTAGGACTGCATGATCTATATAATACCTATAGAACACCAGACCTGCATTTTGTTGTTTATCACCAAGAGGGTTATAGGATTGATTTTCCAGACCTGCACGGTGCAAATATTTTTGCATTGCATAGAGATTCAAGCGGAAATATATATGTTGGGGGATTAAACAACGCAGACGATGATACTTACATTTTTAGAAAATACAATTCCAGCGGCACGCTACAGTGGTCAAAAAAAGCAAGGACGATTGATGATAGCGTGCAGACAGGGGTTAGAAATATAAAGGAAGATGCAGGCGGGTATTTGTATGTCTGTGCGCAAGGGCTTTTCTCGGAACTCACAAAATACGATTCGTCTGGAAATCACCAATGGACGCAAGTCGTTAAAAGTGAATCCGGCATATCCGGCATAAAGTTTATCGCTATCGACTCATCAGGATATATCTATACCGCTGGAGATAACGCACAAGGGTATTATCAGGGTGAGGCTTACGACCCATACGACTGGACGTGGAACATCACTTATTTTGATGAAGCCACGTATACGGGTGGGCAGCATGAATATTACAATATCATCAAATGGGACTCTAGCGGGAATTTTATAGCTGGCGCATATACCGGCAGCAAGACTGATGACTTTAAAATAGTTAATGACTATCTCTATATTTTATCGAATGCAGGGTTTCATAAATTATCAACGTCATTTGTTCAGCAGAGTTTCACTCCACCATCTTTTAATCTTCCTGTTTACGCCTCGTTTTCAATATTCGATATAAACCCGGATGACGAAACGGTTTATACAGCGAACTCTCAAAGACCGCTAGGCGTTAAGTTTACCGATCAAACATTAATGCCGTCTTTGCCGATCCCGATGTTTCTAGGGGAACCGTATTGGCAAGGCGACCGCTATAATATCATCCCATCGCTTGCGCTTAACTATGCGCTAAAAGCGCCGTCCGTTATTCGGGACTTCGCCGGTGCATTTCAACTGCCGAATATCTACCGCTGCTATTTGACCGGCGGAAGCGGGACCATTGAGTTGCAGCTTGCATCATTCTCTTGCCGCCGTGGTTATGGCGTGATGACCATCAGTGCGGTTTGTCCAGCATTGACCGATTCACAGGTCCAGCAAGTCATTGACCGAGTTGCTGGAAATCTCATCATCAAGCGCGGGATCAAATTTGCAAATGGAGTTGAGCAACTGGATGAGATGCTGGTTGCACCGCTTTCCGAGAGTCCATATAGACTAGATACGGGCGGGCGATCAGCCAGTATGACGCTGGACGCAAAGAGCGATGCCGAGATAGAGAACCCTAAGACGCGAGCTATTCAAGGAATTAGCTATCGGAATTCCGCAAACGGCAGTCGCCGCATTCGCTGTTCTGTCGATACGTATCTGCGTCCTGGTGATACTGCTGACTTGGGTGGAGAGGAAACCATGATTGTAGGCGAAATCACTTATGCAATCTCGCCAACACAAGCATTCATGGAAATCAGCGAGGCAAGCTGATGGCCTACTATATCGCGGTTGGCGGCTTGCGGAATGCGTCTAATATCACACACCGGCTATTCATTGATGGCACGTCTAGCCCGCTATATTCATTCGATCATTACGGCGAAATCAATGCAGTCGCTTATGACTCGTATGGAAATTGGTATGCCGCTGGTAAAGCGCAACTAGATACTAGTGACTATAGCGGCGTCTATACCGTCAGAAAGTACGACATTGACGGCAATCTATTATGGCGTCGGTACTATCACACAACGACACTCTACGGGATAGCGGTTAATGACGCTGGCGACGTTATCGTTGTCGGAGCGTCATCAGGCGGGAAAAGCATTCTCAAGTTTGATTCGTCAGGCACTGAACAATGGAGCGCTGACCACGGGGCGGCCACTTATTGCGTGGCGCTGGACTCTAGCGGTAATGTTTATGTGGGCGGCGCGGTTTCGAGTAGCGTCTCTATTCGCAAATACAACTCAAGCGGCACTCAGCAATGGACGGCTAATCATGCTGCAACGGTGCGCGGAATTTGTCTTGACTCTAGCGGGAATGTTTACGTCTGCGGAGATACAGCCAGCGGTCCTTACAATGTCAGACAGTATGATAATGATGGGACTCTGAATTGGTCTAGGAATTATTTATACTCAGCAACAAGCGGAACGGTTTACGGAATTCGGGCTGATTCAAGTCAAAATACTTACATTTGCGGAAAGACCAGCGGCGTATTCGGATTAGTCAGAAAATACAATTCCAGCGGCACTATTCAATACGATTCGACGTATGGAGGCGGAAGCGATTTAAACGCCACTCCTTACGGGATTTTCTTGACGCCGGAAAGCGATGTTTATGTGTGCGGCATTCGATCCGCCAGCGTCGGGGAAATTGAAAAGTACAATTCCAGCGGGACTTATCAGACTGAGTACACGAACGCCGGTCGGCTCAATGCTATTTGCGCTTTCCAGATTGCGACGATTACCGGTGTCCCCGCGCTGGCGCTAACTTTCGCGTTGGGAGTGCCCGGCGGTGGACGGGCCTACGAAGTTCCTGGATTGCCGCTGGCCTACTCGCTGGCGATCCCAACTAGTACCGCACCGCCCGTCCCCCCGTTGGGTGATGGGCAAGTCATCTACCGCTGCTATCTCACCGGGGCCAGCTTGATCGAGCTGCCTATCGAATCCATTGAATGCCGGCGAAGACGCAATCAGAGTACGTGGTTGCTGCTGTCGGTTCCCACTGTGACCACGGCACAGCGAGCGGCAATCCTGGCGGCGGTAAACGTGGGCCAGTTGGTCATCTATTCCGGTTTGCGGGCCGGCGATGGGACCGAAACGCTAGGCGAGTTTCTGCGGGCGACGCTGACTGAAACCGACGAAACTTTGGAGCCGTGGGGCGCTTCCATGGTCTTAACCGCGCGGGTGGCGGCGGTGCTGGAAACCTTGCAGACTCGATCACTGGAAGGCGTCTACCAACGATCCGATGCTAGCGGGAGAAAGTCTATTTCATGCGTCAAGGTAAATCCGATCTTACGTCCAGGCGATACCGTGACGGACGGCGATTGGTCATTCGTGGCTGACTCAGTGACCTACAAAATATCGGCGCTCAGTAGCGATATGACCGTGCGGGAAGCGCCGTAATGGGCAAGGCGATCATTACCGCCAACGTGGGCGACGGGCTGTATAAAGCGCGTCCACTCTACGACTTGACGCGGCTGAACAAAGAACTAGACAAGCTCAATACCGATCAAGCTGAATATTACGCACTACTCGGAAAAGCGGTCCTGTCGCTGTCACTGCTAGAAGATGAAACGGAAATCGCCCGCCGCGCGATGAACGAGGTCATCAATCAATGGCAACAGGACTTGCTTAATACCGAAAACCCGCCTCCCATCGAGCCGCCCACGGAAGATGATCCAGAAACCGGGATGCCTTGGGAGCCGCAAGACAAAGCGCAATATGGGCCACTGGAAGACGCCATAAACGCCGCGCGTACCGGGGCCGGAAAGTCTGCGCTCACCCGCGACGATGACCTTGATTTCGCAGCCCGTAGGCACGCATGGGACATGTCAGGGCACCGGCTCATGGGGCACATTGGCAGCGACAAGAGCGTGCCCACAAGCCGGGTCGCGTTCACTGGCTACCAAGCAGATTTCGTGGTGGAGATGGTCGCGTGCGGGGCATTCACTGCCGGGAGCGCGGTCGCTCAATGGGCCATAAACAGCGCGTCGCCTATCTACAGCGATTCAGCGACTCAGGTAGGGGTAGCCTACACCTACAGTTCTGGACACCCCGCTACGCACCTCTGGGTAGCGCTGCTGGCCAATCCTGACCCAGACCCCGACCCGTCGCCGCCGGCCGTCACTTATCCAGATGATCCAGCGCAAAAGACCGCACGGGAGCAAGAGGCCGGCATGGAAAAGATCGAGCCGCCAAAGACTGAAGTGCTGGCCCAGCCTGACAAGCTCACGGACGTTGTGCGCAAGTTCGGAATCGCCGCAGGCAAGGAAGCGGCGGCACGGCGCGAGGTCAAGCGGTTGCTGGCTGAGTACGATATTCGCTCCACGCGAATCAGCGAACTGCAAGCCCTGAAGACCTCTTTGAACACGCTGGAATACGATGTTTGGAGCACCTTCTATACTGAAGCGCTGACAGTTGGGCAAGAGATTGAAACCGCTGAACCACCGGGATACTGGCGGGATGATGCGACTCCCACGGTTGTTGCTGGCGGCGGTGTGTATCCACACAACTATCTATACACAGAACGACCTTGGAATATAGCCGCGTTCGACTCGGCTCAGGTCAAGCCGGGCAAGCTGGCATCGTCGGTCCCGCTATCGCCGGAAGCCGTCTACTATAATGCCTGCCTAGAGCCTGGGCACCTGAAATGGAAGCCGCTATGGCGCTACGGGACCATCACGCGCCTGGACAAGCCGGGGAATCTGTGCGATCTGGCACTAGAAGTCGTGACGGCGCGGCTGTTCATTGATGAAGGAACCGCGCTTGACTTGAATGAAGCGGAGACGCTGACCAACGTAGTGATCTCTTACCCGCCCTGCAACGGGTACGGGTTCGAGGAAGGCGACGAGGTGCTGATTCTCTTCGAAGGCCATGACCGGGCTAGCCCGAAAGTCGTTGGGTTCCGCCGCGCGCCGCGCGATTGCAACGGAAGAGAGGATTGGTTGCAGCTTTAATGAAGCTCTCGCCACAGTCAAGGGCGGACGCGGCAAGGCGATTGAGGAATTGTTGCGCTAAATATCTGGATCGTTCTCATCCGCCCACTTTTCAGCGTCTTCCATCGTATCAAATGGACCTGCCCACGCAACAATGGGCAGGCTATTGCTCCATGTTTCACCATGCCAAAAAGCCGATCCAGGAAAGAACCCCTAGTACGGGTCCCAACAATGCAGCGTTGCGTACCAGCCGGTCATAGGCGGCGTCTCATCATCGCGGCCCCATTCAAAGCTCATCAGAGTCTACTCCCAAGGTTGCGGCTTCAAATCCGCTTTCAGATAGAGAGGATGGCACGGATAGCCGCCCTTTGTCAGTTTCAGGACGTGCATTCGGTGCAGGAACCGCCGTACTGCATTCCCGCGCCCCATGTGCTCCCCATGCACTCCCCAAGCCGCGATCACGATTCCCGCGTCCGCCGCCAGCCGAATCAACGCCGTGTCGTTCTTGGGGCCAATCGGATCGTCAAACCGCTTCATCACGAGCGGATCGGTCGAACGATAAGCAAAGATATTCGTCATGTACAGCGCGCCGTATCCCCATGATTGCGCGTACCGGATGCAGCGGCGGACGGTCGGATCGTCTTGTGTTTCGTCCGCCGTGGATGGATTCAGGCCGATGAACATTGCATAGTCACCGGGTGCCCAGCGCCGCAACAGCGAATAGCGCCATGTGCGGCATGGGCTGAATGTGGCAGTGCGTTCGATGATCTTCATACCGAATCGACAAGCATGAGGTCTTCGCCGTACATCCAGCTTTTCCCGCTCGGAGTATCACACCCAATACACACCGGCATCCATACGTCACCACTATCAACACCGACCACTTTGTAGTCTTTCCCGATCTCAAGGCATTCGTACCCGAATTCTTGCTTTGATCGACCGCCAACCAACCGCACAGTATCGCCAACCTTGATAGTCGACGGATCGATGGGCTTGAGGGTTTGCGATGACCGAACATAAGCAGCCAACTTCTTTAACGCCTTACAGCTCTCTTCCCTATCAAGTTCAATTTGTAACTGAATGGCGGACTTTCCATTCCCAGCAGTAGGCAGACTACGATGCTCAAGCCAAGAAATCCCGCAATCGTTTGGATTGGAGCGACATTGAGCCGGCAGGATACCGGCGATGTTGTATAGTGATTTCATTGCGTTATCCTAATCACTCAAACTTCATTCTTTCAAGTTTCGCTATCTTCTTCTTCAAGCTAGCGATTTTATTAACGCGCATTTCCTCTGCGCGCGCGATGGCCGCTGGTTTATTGTAAAACCAGTCAACTGGATTAACCATCGGTTGAATATCGTCTATAACGACATAATTGTTGTAAAACTCAGGATTATCAAGTTCGATAATGCCTTTTGTTAGCGCAAATTTCGTAACGTAGGTTTTCATTCTTTCTCCTCCAAGCGACGCTTCACGTTGATAATGTTCTGGTAGTTCGTCGGCTCGAAATGAGCGTCGAGTTTAACTACCATGACGCAATCCTTATCAATTCCGCCGCGCAATGCTAGCAAGCATCCTGGAGTAAAATCGTTATCTACAACCGAATGGATTTCTGGATGCAACGCAAAGTATCTTGCCGCCCGTTCCGCGAACCGGATTTGCTCCAGTTCATCTTCAACTTTAACCGTTCGCATTTCTGAATTCCTCGTATTGGCAACGACTGACTAGCTTGCCGTTATTCCACAATTCCAGAGACTCGCCCTTCATGATAGTGCGCGCTTCTTTGTCGTAAAGATCAAACGCCGTGACCTTGCAGCGCGTTTTCACGATAGGGATGATTGCGTTCGAGTAATTCTTTATTACTATCCACATATCAGCCGCCATTCCTGACGAATTCAAGTGTTCGTTGCAACAGGCCGATCATGGGGGATGGGTCGTTTTCTGATTTGCTATAAACAGAATCTACTAATGGCCAGCAGCATCGGTGCCCCTGCATCCTAAAAATCGGGCAATGATCTCCGTTCATATCTTTACACGCATAGCCATAGAGATATTTTTCGCACAATGCGCATGTATCGGTATCAAACACAAGACCATCACCGTCATAGGAAGAAATGCAATGATCCTCATAAGTCATCCCTTCCGGGATGTTCTCTTGCTTCGCGCCTTCCCACTTATTCATGCAGTGCATCAAGCACTCTTCGTCGGACGCTTGCGCAAGTTCGCTAGCAGGAACCGGGTAATGCTTGGCAAGCCATTGTTCAGGGGTCATTCTGGAGTCCTCTTCGGTGAATATGCCGCCCCATGATGGGGCGGCATGGAATATAACTCCGGTTTGCGTTACGTCTACATGGCCGTATCCTCAGTTATTGGCAGCGATTTGAACTTAACTTGTGGCGGTCGCTGGTTCGCCTTCAAAGTGAGACTGTGAACGCTCACTTACAAAAGCTGCATCATCGCCCAATACTCAGGATTGAAGAACGCGGCGATAATCATGGCGGCATTAGCTATCCGGTTATCGGTTGTTTTTACTGCTTAACCGCCACAATCCCATCGTCCGCGCTGCATTCTGCCGTGAGCACCACCACTTTCGCAGTCTTGGCTTGTGCGTCAATCGCGGCGCGGTTCTCTGGGTCCAGACCCTCCCAAGCCTCTTGTGGGATGACCAGCAGGCCACCGGTTCCAACCGCCTGAATCGCGATGTCCAGGGCGATACGCCACCGTTCGCCGGCTGACAAGTCGGCATAGAATGTGGCTCCGCGCTTCGTGTTCGTCACGAGCCGGCCATCGATGACTCGCAGCGGACACGCCGGAATCTCCGCGACGATCTCAGAGAGCACCTCATCCGTCTGCCTAGCCTTTTCCCGCAGCTCCTTCGCCTCTTCGGCGTACTCCTGGGCAGTCAGGATCAAGGCGTCCGCCCGCTCCCGCTGTTGCATCATGACCTGTTGTTGGGCGGCCTTGGCTTGCGCGGCCTTGGCTGCTTCCAGTTCCGAAGTGGCGGCGGAGAGTGCAGCGGCGGAGGGCGGATCGACATGCGATTCATGGATTTGCCGAGCCAGTTCTTCTCGCAATTTGGCTTGCTCAGACTTGGAGTCGTAATGAGCGCCAGCAATGCGAAGGTCTTCAGCGCTTTGCTTGTATTGCGCGAGGGCCGCTTCGTATTCAAATTTCAGTTGCAGCGCACGCGCCTTTTTTTGTGCTGTCTCGACTTCAAGTCGATCCGCTTCTTGCAGCGCCTTGTCAAGATCGACTGCCGGCAACTCTTCCAGACGCTCCATCGCCGCCTCGATCCGAACCTTGGCCGCTTCCGCTAGTTCAGCCTGTTTTTGTAGGGCGTCCAGCGCCCGAATCGCCGCCGTGACTCGCTCTTGCGTCGCCGCCGGATCGATGGGCGTATTCAGGTCGCCGGCCAGCGATTCGATGATGGCTGTCGCCGCTGCTTCGTCCTTCGCGCTGAACTTCTCGTACTCATTCGCGCCGATGTTCAGCCGCTTCCGCAACTCAGCCATGGCCGAAACCGGATCATCCAGACTCAGATCTTTGGTCAGATTCTCTGGAAACCCGTGCAGGTCGCCCTTGCTGATGTCGGCTTTCGAGAGTCCAACCAGCGCCTTGATGCGCTTGGAGTCGGCGCGTTCAGGGTCAACAAAGCCGGGGTCCACGAGATCGGCGATGGATAGACGCCCCTCCAGGGTCTCGACCTGGAGTTCCCCTTGCCGACGCACCGACCTGGATACCTTCATCGTGACGCCGGCCACGCTGACGGAGCCACTTTTAGCCATGTCCGTGATCGGCGGCTTTCCTTTTCCCGTCATCGCGGATTGGATAGCATCAAGCGCGGTGGATTTTCCGCTGCCGTTGCGTCCGGTGAGCACCACGACCCCGCCGTCTTTCGGGATCAAAATCTTGGCCGACCGTATCGCACCAATATTGTCTAGTTCAATCACATAATCTGCTGTGTTCATATCAACTACTCCACTTCCTGCACCGGGCCAAGGCCGGCGCCGAATTCATCGGGGGTTTGAGTCTTGGCGTTATCTGCTTCTATCTTTTTAGCCTGTTCGGCGCAAGCATTGCGCAAAGAAACATATACCGGCGTCGTTTTCGTCCAGTTATTCTCCGTCGCTAATGCCACAAGCCATTCGCGCATCTTTTTAGCATCCTTGAATGCGCTGATATGAGCCTCATAATCCACGATTTTCAGCGGAAGAACTTTGTACAGTGACCGCTTGGCGCGTGTAGTAGTCAGGGCTAGCTTGATTTCCTCATCGATCCCGCTGACATGGCTAATTCGAATCCCGCCCACTTCGACGCCGCCGTATTTAACGGTTTGGTCTCGATAAAGCGTCATGGATTTTCCAATCCATTCAGAACCTTTATCGCCCCACACTGAAATCAAAACACGCCGCATGGACTTACAAGGCCGGAAAGGGCGATGCCCGGTAATGCAAATATCGATAGGTTGTTCCGGTGATGGGGACCGCTTGACGGCTTCCACCGTGACCGTAATAGGCCCGGTAATCAAGTCGTCTGCATTCAGTTGGTCAGACTTGGGGACGATAGTATCTTGCAAGCTAGTCTCCTGGTTCATAGTTCCACCTCATCATTGATAGCAAACGTGCTTTCCCATGCAGCGCGCGCTGCGCTGGCCATGCTAATGATTCGCCCATCGATCAACATGCCGGAGAACTCAGCAACAAGAGCATCAATTTCATCAGCCGCGCTGATTGCGGATTCCTCGATCTTGCGAATAATGGCATCGTCAATGTCAATTATTTTATAATAAAACGGAATCTGTGTTACCCATGGGCAAAATGATACCAGACACCACCACTGCCGACCGGTAATCCACATATTGCCTTGGACCTGGGCTATATAATCATCAAAGCCATTCGACTTGATGTTCCTGATATGCTGGCGTGGATTAGGGCATTTAATTTCAATTCCTGCCATTTCGCCAAATAGCCCATCAGGACTGCATCCGATCCGGCCGTCGTCGGTCGTGATAAATCCAACCCGGTCAATGGGTGCGCCGTTCACTTCCTCAAGCAATTTCAGCGCATACGGCTCCAAAAATTGACCACGCTGCATGTCGATACTCGAATAACTCTCGATAGGCTTTCCCGATAGGCGTTCGGAAACCACGTCAAGAATATAGGATTGGCGCGTCTTGCCTTTCCCCCCGGTTAGAAGCTCTTTTGCATGGCTCATCGTGACCACGCCGCAGCGGAGTTGTTGCCATTCCTCACTGCCCTGTTCGCACTTATGAACGATCATGGCTCGCCTCCTTGTATCGACCTTCCATCACATCCACCACCAGTTCAGCCAACGCCTTGAGCGTCAGCATGTCCAGCGCCGGCTGACTGTAACCCCGTACTGGGTGACGCGGGTTGCGCCGTGGCGCGTGGATGCGTATAATTTTGGTCTGCATATCGTCTTTCCTCTTTGTTTTTCATCCGCTAGGAGTTGTCGCTCCTAGCGGTTTTTTCATGCGTCGAATTCTTTCCTGACATCGCTCGACACGATGTCCTGCACTGGTAACGCAATCGTGTTTGCGATGGCTTGTGCGGCGCGGATCATTTTCCCCCTGCCAGAGTCGCCCTGATTGCGTTGTTTCCACATCTCGAACAGATAGCGGCGTAACGTCTCTGTAGCAATGTCCGACTCGAACAGCGTGTCTAGCACGCGCTGCATCAACTCTTGCTCTGCTTTTCCATGCCCGCTGGACATTTCCAAGTCGCTAATTCGTTCGGAGATTGCATCGGAAATTGCATCGGCTCTTTTTTCCATATCGCGCTTAAATTCCTTTTCAGATTCTCGCTCGAACTCCCAATCGTGAAAGTTCGCTGGCGATGTGCTCATAGTCCGAACCACCAGATAGCGGCAAAGATCGACACGGCGGCGGCGATGAAGATAGCGCCGTTGCGAAGCAGGGATCGGCGTAGGCGTCTTGAATTTTCACGTTTAATAGCCAATTCTTGCAGAATCCTTTTTTGTTCATAATGCTTCACGGATAAATCAAGAAAACGGCGAGTTCTCAGGTCTATTTCCGACATTTTCTTGCCCTCCACTCTATTGCTGCTTGCTGCAAGCGGCGCAATGCGAGATTGCGCTCTATCCTGGAAATGATTAGTTCCGCCGCGATCCGCTGGCGGGCCGTGCGGTCTTCAAAAATTTCGCTCATGCGTAATCCTCTTATGTTCATCAACTAGTCTTTCATGAATCATCTTGATGATAGACTTGTTGGCATTCCAGTAATTCAATGCGCCGATTGCCATTCTGCTTATTGTATCGTCTGAGAATGCCATCCAATCATCGGCTCTGTGAAATTTGCATCCGATACGGATGTAATCAGTATCAATAAAAGCGACCCATTCACCGCTAATATAAATAATCAGGTTTGCCCCGCGCAGGTTTGCCCCGCGCAGGTTTGCCCAGCTCAGGTCTGCCCCGCGCAGGTTTGCCTCGCTCAGGTCTGCCTCGCGCAGGTTTGCCCAGCGCAGGTTTGCCCAGCTCAGGTCTGCCCCGCGCAGGTTTGCCCAGCTCAGGTCTGCCCAGCTCAGGTTTGCCCCGCGCAGGTTTGCCTCGCTCAGGTTTGCCCAGCTCAGGTTTGCCCAGCTCAGGTCTGCCCCGCGCAGGTTTGCCTCGCGCAGGTTTGCCTCGCGCAGGTCTGCCCCGCGCAGGTTTGCCTCGCGCAGGTTTGCCCCGCGCAGGTTTGCCCAGCTCAGGTCTGCCTCGCGCAGGTTTGCCCCGCTCAGGTCTGCCCCGCGCAGGTTTGCCCCGCGCAGGTTTGCCTCGCTCAGGTCTGCCCCGCGCAGGTTTGCCTCGCTCAGGTTTGCCCAGCTCAGGTCTGCCCCGCGCAGGTTTGCCTCGCGCAGGTCTGCCCCGCGCAGGTTTGCCTCGCGCAGGTTTGCCCCGCGCAGGTTTTCCCCGCGCAGGTTTGCCAGTTCCTTGAATCTTTCTCCGTCCCCAGCATTTAGCAGCCATTTTTTATGGTTGCCCAATGCTTCACTCAAAGTTTTTGTATTTGGCATTGTCTTCTCCTTAAAAAGCCCGCTGCCTGGAGCCACTCCGAAACAGCGGGAATCCACCAAGGAAGGATGGCCCTCAGCCGTTCAGTTGCCTCACCTCAAACCCCTATGCTGCGGAGAAGGGTCCAGGGCTGAAGGGCGTCGGGTTGATTGAAGTTTCACACACTGCAACATACAATGCAAGCCCTCTTGAAAAAAAAAGTTGCAGTGTGTGAAACTAGGCCATGAACAGCATATTCGACATGAAGCAAAGCGATGTCGCTAGAGCATTAAACCGCGATAGATCAATCGTTTGTCGCTGGTTTAAGAAACGGAAAATTCCCGTTGCGGAGCTTGAGCGAATCGAGACGATTCTTGGCTTTAAGCGCGAGGACGTGCGCCCGGACCTGCCGTGGCGTAAGTGATGACCCGAAAAAAGCCCGCGACGGCGTGTAGACCGGGCGGGCCAGTTCAGCCAACCTGTAAGGAGGTTAGCCAATGAGTGATTATAGAGAATTTCTAGAGAAGAAAAAACAATTCAATGTCGTTGCTGGTTTTGACGTTGGCGACATTGACTATGGACTTTTCGATTTTCAGCAGGCCATAGTTAAATGGGCTTGCAAGCGTGGGCGTGCTGGTATATTTGCTGATACTGGACTCGGGAAAACCGCCATGCAACTTGCCTGGGCTGATCAAGTCATGCGAGAAACTGGCGGGCGGATATTGATCCTCGCGCCGCTATGCGTGGCGCAACAGACCGTTGCGGAAGGGTCTAGGATTGGCGTCGATGTTGAATATGCCAGGAAAGGCGACGATGTGAAAGGAAGAATCGTTATCACGAATTATGAAATGATGGATCATTTCAACCCCGCTGATTTCATCGGGGTTGTCCTAGATGAGTCAAGCATTCTCAAGTCGCTGACTGGAAAAATCAGAACATCACTGATCGAAAATTTCCAGAAAACTCCTTACCGGATTTCCTGCACCGCCACGCCAAGCCCTAATGATTTTATGGAGCTTGGCAATCAGTCCGAATTCTTGGGCGTCATGACCCGCACAGAAATGCTTGCGACGTATTTTATTCATGACGGCGGAGATACTTCAAAGTGGCGGCTCAAGGGGCATGGTAAAACTAAGTTTTGGGAATGGATGGCTACATGGGCTATCTACATCAGAAGCCCTGCCGACATTGGATTTTATGGTTCTCGTTACATTCTTCCAGGACTTGATATTCATCAGCATACCGTTGAAGCTCAATTCATCCCGGATGGGCAACTTTTCCCGGTGGTCGCTCAAACGCTCAGTGATCGGCGGGCTGCTAAACGCGCCAGCATGGAGGATCGCGTTGAGCTAGTTGATTTGCTGATTAAGTCCAAAAATGATAAAATAGGACTTAATATCCAAAACAACCGGAGTGAAATAGATGGCCTGGAAACCAGAGTACCAGGAGAATCGGAAGCGGAAAATTGCGGAAGACCCGGAGTATCGAGAGAAATACCTGCAACAAAACAAGAAAGACCCGGAAAAGCAAAAGGCTTATCTAGCAGAGTATTACAAGAACAACCCAGAGAAGTACAGGAGGACTCCAGAGAATCAGGCGATTTACAACGCAACAAGGAGGAGGAAATACGCGGAAGATCAGAAATACAGGGAACAGGCGAAGCGGCAATCGAAGGAGTGGCAGAATGCAAATCCAATCAAAAGAAAAGAGAATCGACTAAAGAAACACGGAATAAAACTATCGGATTACCTAGATTTACTGGACAAACAGAACGGCGGATGTGCGATTTGCGGGTACTCGGATATGAGCGATCCGAAGATGTTCCCAGTTGTGGATCACTGCCACAAGACGGGGAATGTTCGCGGATTGCTGTGCATGAATTGCAATCAATGGCTAGGGAAGTTCAAAGACAATGTGGATTTTCTAGCATCAGCAGCGATGTATATTCATTACAGAAATGGGTTGTCTGGTGCCACTTAAACTCAGAGCAGGATAGCCTTGAGCGGCTGTTAAAGAAGAATGGAATTACATTTGTCTCTATTAGCGGAGCAACAAAAATAGATGACAAGATAAAATATGAATCTGAATGGAGGCTAGGTAGCGTTCAAGTAATGATAACCAAGCCTTCTGTTTTTGGGTTCGGAATGAATTGGCAACATTGCCACAACATGATATTTGTCGGGATGGATGACTCTTACGAGTCATACTACCAAGCAGTACGAAGATGCTATCGGTTTGGGCAGAAAAACAAAGTCAACGTGCATATTATTTCATCGGAAAGTGAGGGAGAGGTTAAGAAAAACATCGAAAGAAAGGCTGCTCAAGCGGATGAAATGTCACGACAAATGGTTGCGCACATGAGGAAATTCACTACCATGGAAATAAAAGGCATCTCAATTGAGAAAAGCGATTATAGCCGCGATCTTAAATCAGGCGACGGATTCGATCTGCATCTTGGCGATTGCGTTGAAGTCACACAAGAAATGGATGATGAATCAATCGACTATACTGTTTTCTCCCCGCCTTTCGCGTCGCTCTATACGTACTCAAACTCTGATCGTGACATGGGGAATAGCCGCAACCATTCAGAGTTTTACGCGCACTTTGAGTACCTGATTGGCGAACTATTCAGGGTAACAAGGTCAGGGCGATTGCTGTCATTCCATTGCATGAACCTGCCGGCCACGATTCAAAATGATGGGTTTATCGGAATTAAGGATTTTCGCGGAGAGTTGATTCGCCTGTTTGTGGATGCCGGATGGATTTTCCACTCAGAGGTTGTTATTTGGAAAGACCCGGTAACGGCGATGCAGCGTACTAAAGCGATTGGCTTGTTATACAAGCAGCTAAAAAAGGATAGCTGCATTAGCCGGCAAGGCATCCCTGATTATCTGGTGACGATGCGCAAGCCCGGCGATAATCAATCGCCAGTCACTAAACATCCTGATGAATTTCCAGTCTGGTTGTGGCAGCGTTACGCGTCTCCGGTATGGATGGATATTAACCCGTCGAATACCCTGCAATTTCGGTCAGCTCGGGAAAGCGACGATGAGCGGCATATCTGCCCATTGCAGCTTGAAGTGATTGAAAGGGCGATTGATCTTTGGACGAATCCAGGCGATCTTGTCTATTCACCATTTGCTGGAATTGGCAGCGAGGGATATGTGGCTATCCAGAAAGGACGGCGTTTTGTCGGCGCTGAGCTGAAGCGGTCTTATTGGGATTTGGCTTGCAGGAATTTGGCCAGCTCCAAATCATCGCAGGGGATCTTGCTTGATCTCTCTGTATAAATGCGATGATATGGAAGCGGTATACATTCGCACGATACCGCGCCACAACATGCTCAGCACTGCAATCATGTGCCTTGCTGAGCATGACGTATTGAGACAACTCAAGAAAGATGGCTTGCTGCGCAATTACAAGCAACGACCATTTTACAGTAGCGGATATTGGCATTCCGTGCATTACCGCGATTACCAATTGATGCTGGATTTAACTGGAAACCTAGACGCGCCGTTATGACTCCATTAGAACAAATCATCGCGTTTCTGCGCGATCATCCCGACAGTACCCGCGCGCAAATCAGCGAGCACTGTGGACACGAAAGAAATTGGGCTTGGCGATGGTTAAGAGTGCTGGTGTTGCAAGGGAATGTCGTGCCAAGAAAAATAAATAAAAGCGAGGTTCGATATACCCTGATCGATGACGCAATAAAAGACATTCGGGTTGACGGCAGATATAACGCCACAATCCGATCTTTGGTTGAGTTCGAGCAATTTCAAAAGGACGTTACGCCGATGATTGCATCATTTCCAGGAAGATCATCGGTATTCTATGCAGAAATGTTAGGGCATAGAGTTAATACTGTAGCGCGTCGTTTGTGTGAAATGCGAAATATGGGAATCTTATTCTCTGATAGTCGGCGGCGTCGAAAGATGCAACACAAAGCTACGTTGTGGTGGATAAAAGGGAGTGAGCCTAAATGGCTTGATGAAGTTGAATCCCCAGAGGAGCAAGTAACAATATGGAAAAACAGCAAACGGGAGATTAAAAATACTGAGCAGGATTTCTATTCAATAAAAGAGGATAACGACAATTGGTTTCGAGAAATAAATAAAACACGCAAACAAAAGATGATGGAAAGATTTCAAGCAGATAATCAGCCTATTACGATTCCGTCTTACGCGGAATTCTTTAAACGACAAGAAGGAAGGAATTGAAAATGATTGAGTATTACACGAATGAAAGCGCCGCTCACCTCCTTCTCTCCATGACAAGGATTGTCGAGAAACCTGAAGAATGTGAAGCATTACGGAAATGCTTGAATAAAGCGGTTGAAAATGTGGCGCTAGAAAGAGACAAAGAAATTGATAAGCTGAAAAGATACCAATCAAAACTAATAAAAAGGGTATTGTATTTAAGTCAACTATGTTTACATATAGTTGAAGATGATCTTTCTAAAAAAGACGTTCTTTATAGCGTATTTTGCCCAACTCCAGATGAGTGAAAACAATGCTTGAACATTACACCCATGAATCAGCCGCCGAACTGCTACTTAATGTTACCGGCATTCAAGAGATACCTGAAAATTGCAGCGGCTTGGCGGCCTGTTTGAATGCCGCGATTGCGAAGATACAATCCAGCTATACTCCGAGTGATAAGAGAATCGAGGTGGGGGATTACGTCAAAATAGATATTGGTGGTGGGTGGTATGTAGATGGTATTGTCGATCATGTTCCATGCAAAAGCAGCGATTGTTGGATTATTATCGAAGAGGATGGATTGCCTCGCTATTGCTATGATCCTCCATCGATTAAGCTTGTTAAGAAAGGAGGAAAGTCATGAACGAAAGAATAGTTGTTGGAGATTACGTCGAAGTAAAGTTTACAGATACTTGCATGATTCGTGGATATGTCGTTCATCAGGATTTTCCGCGAGAAACCTCGGCCTTTAGGCCGGGGAGGGATAGCGGGTCGCCCGCTAGGGCGACTTCTTTTCGGGCGATAACCCAACCCTTGACAGCCTTTACAGCACAATATAAAATCTGTAAATGCCGTACCGTGCCTATCGCTACCGCTTCTACCCTACGCCGGATCAAGTGGTGAACTTGAACCAGACGTTCGGCTGTGTGCGGTATATCTACAATCGTTCCCTGCGCTATCGGCAAGATGCGTGGTATGAGCGGCAAGAGAATATCTCCTATCTACAAAACTCGGCGCTGTTGACCGAGTGGAAGAAAGAACCGGAATGCCTCTGGATGAATGATGTGTCCAGCGTTCCGTTGCAGCAATCGTTACGCCATTTGCAGACCGCGTATCGCAACTTCTTCCAGGGCCGGGCCAAGTATCCCAACTTCAAGAAGAAGGACGGATACCAGTCTGCCGAATACACGACCTCTGCCTTCAAATGGGACGGGGAATCGCTCAAGCTGGCGAAGCAAGCAGAACCACTGAACATTCGCTGGTCACGGCGCTTTGAAGGGAAGCCGACCACGGTGACGGTTTCTCGCGATCCATCAGGGCGATATTTTGTGTCCCTTCTGATTGAAGAAGCAGTGGCGTTGTTGCCGGTTGTGAATTCAACGGTCGGAATTGATGTCGGCATCAAGGATGTGATCGTCACTTCAGAGGGCGTGGCATCAGGCAATCCGCGCCACACGGCGAAGTACGCGGCTCGTTTGGCGAAATACCAACGGCGATTAGCCCGCAAGCAAAAAGGCTCGAAGAACCGGCGCAAGGCGAAACTCAAGGTCGCCCGCGTCCACGCCAAGATTGCCGACTGCCGCAGAGACTTCACCCATAAATTGACCACCACGCTGATTCGTGAAAACCAAACGATTTGCGTGGAGAATCTGGCGGTCAAGAACATGGTTAAGAACCCCACGTTGGCAAAGTCGATTAACGACGCGAATTGGGGTGAACTGGTCCGGCAACTGGAATACAAAGCCGATTGGTACGGAAGAACGGTCGTTGCGATTGACCGCTGGTATCCGTCCAGTAAGCGCTGTTCCTGTTGCGGATACACACTCGACCAATTGGATTTAGCCACGCGACAATGGACCTGTCCGAAGTGCCACACGACGCATGACCGCGATGTGAATGCGGCGCGGAACATTAAAGCCGCCGGGCTGGCGGTGTTAGCCTGTGGAGAGACGGTAAATCCGGTTGTTGCGAAAGCAGCCATCGGTTCGACTCGGTGAAGCAGGAAACCCTGATAGCGATGTCAGGAATCCCCGTCGTTTACGGCGGGGAGGAGGTCAAACTTCGGAGTTATGACGCCAGCCAGCCCGGCACGTCTTGCCAAGAACCTACTCAACTAGGAAATTGACCAATGTTATATTATAACACATCAGCTTTCCATGCTTCCAGTTTTTTAACGTGGGAGCGCTAATCATGAACAGCCTTGCAATGCTCGCGTTGTGGACATGGTTCAGAAACAACCCTCACGCTTCATTCGATGAGTTTCAAGACGCCTTCCATCGTGCAATGCGAATAGAGGGGCAACCATGAGCGCTAAGACTAGCAACATCGTGAAACTCGAAGATCGGCGATTCTGGAAAGAGGTCAACGAACGGCTGGCGCTCAACGCGCTCATCATGGAGTCAGCCGCGCACGATAAGCGGCTTACAAAGACCGATCTAGTCGCACTGATAACCCTCCTAAACAATCGGCAATTCTCAAACATGATCCGCTCTCTTCCGGGAAGATGGCCGGAAACATCCATTCAGCGGCTTGTCAATTGCGGCTATCTCATCGATTGTGGAATTGTCCCTAATCATGCAGTCCCCGAGCTTGCGCCGTATTTACGCGCGTTTGAGCTATCAGACAGAGAATCTAATAGAGAGTGGTGGATGGGATGAATTCTGATATTCGGCTTTCAGTGAGTTTTTGGGATCATTGGAAAACAGTAGTGCTTAAAGAGGATTTGGGTTATCAGGGAGTTGAATCATTACAGCGATTATGGTGTTTTTCAGCTATCAACAAGCCAACCGGAAAGCTCGTGGGCATGAACTCCAGGGCCATAGAAATAGCTGCAAGATGGACCGGGGCACCGGGGGCGTTGACCACAAAGCTCGTCGAGCTAGCATTTTTGGACTCTCGGAACGGCGTCTACGAACTTCATGACTGGGAAGAGCATAACGGCTATGTGGTTCATGCTCCAGACCGATCAGACAAGGCAAGAAAAGCCGCAAGTGCAAGATGGGAAAGGAAAAATGACATAGAGCCGCCCCCAAGAAATGCTAGAAATGCTACGAGCAATGCTACGAGCATTCCTAAGAGCAATGCTCAAAGCAATGCCCCTTCTCCTGCTCCTGCTCCTGCTCCTGCTCCTGCTCCTGCTCCTGCTCCTGCTCCTGATCTTGGAAGATTGGAGGAGGAGGTGGTAACTGTCGCGCGCGACGGTTCCGCCACCGCCGCCGCCGTTCTCATGGTTGACGAACCGCTGACGTTCTCGGCGTCCGAGATTCAAGCCGTCGAACGAATGCGGGAAATCTGGAACCGCAAATGCCCTAGCCATGGATTGCATCGGCTTGCTGAATTGCGGCATTGGCCAGATAATCGGATCGAAGCAGCCAAGAATTTTCTATTCAAAAAAATCGACGGGGATTTTGATCGATGGGAAAGACTGATCGATCACGTTCTGAAAGATTCGCTCATGACCGGTGGAGCACCTGCGAAAAAAGGCTATGCTCATCCATGGGCAGCATCATTTGACTGGCTGCTTGAGCAAGCCAATATCTTGAAAGTCATGGAGGGTCGCTAATGGAAAATCAACTTCTGGCCAGCATTGAATCCGAAATCTCGGTTATTGGCGGCATCCTAGTTTCCCCCATCGCGTTCTCCGAAGTTTCGGCAATCGTTTCCGCTGGCGACTTTTCAAAAGAATTGCATCGGCGGATTTTCAGCGCGATGACCGCCATGGACTCGGCGGGCCAGCCGATTGACTTACTCACGATTGCAGAGTGGATGGAATCGAAAGGGACTTTGCAAGACGGCGATTGGGCCTATATCGGAACTGCCGCAAGAGATACGCCCAGCGCCGCGAACGTGATGGCCTATGCGCGAATCGTTCGAGACCGGGCACGGCGTCGGGAATTGATTCAACTCGGAACTGATTTGCAATCGTGGGCGATGCGTGATGACGCGGAAAAAGCGATTGCGCAACTCAAATCCGCGATTGATGCTGTCGCCGATGCGGCTGGATTGGAATCTGGATTAGTTCCGATTAAGACCTTGCTCCCGGCTGTTGTGAATGACATCGATCAGCGATTTGAAGGAATAGCTCCGAAAGGCTCACAAACTGGCCTTACTGATCTCGATGCAAAGACTGGCGGATTAAAGCCTGGGAAGTTGTATCTTGTTGCCGGGAGACCGGCAATGGGGAAAAGCGTCATCGGATTGCAGGTGGCGGCGCGCATTGTTGCCGATAGTGGGAAAGCGGCTTATTTTACCGCCGAAATGCCAAATGCCGAACAAGTTGAACGGCTGGTGGCGAATATCGGGAATATCGAACTTAGCCACTTGCAAACCGGAAAGCTCGATGACGAACATTGGTCGAGACTAACATCAGCCGTCACGCAATTATCCGACGCGAAATTGTGGTTCGACGAAACAGGCTCCCCGCTGCTTTCCGATATTCTCTCGAAAGCACGCCGGCTGAAACGGCGTGAAGGGAAGATTGATCTGGTGGTGGTCGATCATGCTGGGTTGGTTGAAGCCGGAGGCGAGAATCGCCAGAACGCGCAATCGGCGGTGGCAAGAGCGCTGAAGGGATTAGCAAAAGAACTCTCTTGCCCGGTTATCGCTCTTGTGCAACTCTCTCGGAAACTTGAAGAGCGCGTTGATAAGCGCCCGATGCTTTCCGATTTGCGGGACTCTGGAGAGTGGGAACAATCCGCTGATGTTGTCGCCATGCTATACCGGGATGAGGTTTACAATCCAGATAGCCCGGATAAGGGTTGCGCGGAATTGCTGATTAGGAAACATCGCGGCGGAGTTCTTGGGATTATCCCGCTACGTTTTTTTGGCCAGTATGCGCGCTTTGAATCAATGGCCGGCGGTTTGCCGTCATGGGATTTACCGGCACCAACGAAAAGAAACAATCGAGGAATTGATTTATGAGATTTAACCACCCAGACGGAAAAACGGCTTTCTTTGTCAACGAAAGTACAATCGTAATCGGCGAACTGGATTATGCGGGTAGGCGGTATAATGGCCCGCGATGGGTGAGCATCGGGCATATCGGATCAAGTCATGGATTGCTGATAGGTCCAGCAGAATGGGATGGATTTGTAAGCATGGTCCATGAAATAGATAAATTCATAGAAGACCTTGACAATAAAAGCGACGGAGAATAGGAATGTATTACCAGCCCATGCAACCCGACAAGCGATTCAAGTACGGCGATCTAGTGCTTTTCATGCCGCCGCAAGCTGCGTATTCGCAACAAAGCAAGCAAGCGCGTTGCGCTGGTAAAAAAGGATTTGTTGCAAGAATGCAATCTGAGGAATACGGGCTAGTGGTTTTTCCTGATGGTCCGTGTCTTTTAAATCTGAGATACTGCGAGAAGCAATGATGGAAAATCAATTAGCACATAGCGATCCACCAGTTTACTCAGTGCGACGCACGCCTACGTTGGTTTGCCCGCATTGCAATCGGGCTGTCATGGACTTTGTTGAAACAAAAGACGGAAAGCCATTTAGCATTTACCGATGCAAAACATGCGGCGATGTCGTGGCGATTTGGAGCGAGGTGGTGAATGAGTATTAAATACAACAAGCCTGAAGACGTGCCAAGCGCGGCCCTGTGTGAAAGGCTTAATGCGTTGTCTGATGCAGTGGCGCGTGGCAAAGAAGCAATCGCTGATGAGTTCACAAAGAGAATTCCCGCTGAAGTAGACCGAGATGCGGATATTGTTCTTGCTGAATCGGCACGGAGAATTCTCAGGCTTGAGGAACAAATCAGGATTTTCCACGCCGGCGGTGGCCAGTGAGCGCCCACCGCAAGCGCCCGCCGCGCCCCTCGAACCGGCTCCCGAAGAACCTATATGCCGTCCTGGACGGAGACCTATCGAGCCTACTGGCTACGGTTGGCGATTTAAGCCGCCAAATCGGCTCCAGGAAGCCACGCTACGAAGGAGGCCGCTAGGGGTGCCAAGGGCGCGTCAGGAAAACGCCTAGAATCGCGGAATTTACCGTTCGCGCCGATGTTGGTTTGCCCGCATTGCAATCGGGCTGTCATTGGTTTTAGTTTTGCGTCGATAAATAAAGACGGCAGGCTGTCCGACATTTGGCCATGCAAAGAGCACGGCGATGTCGTGGCGATTTGGAGCGAGGTGGTGAATGAAAGCTAGTTTCGAGGTAGGAAGCCGGGTCCACAAGGTGGGCGGGAGCTACGAAGCCACCGGCATGGTGGTCGCGGCCTTTAAGACGCGAGCCGGGAAACAGCGGTATGTCTTCGAGTTCGATGAGCTACCGGGAATGCTGCATATCTTCAACCATGAGCAACTGGAGCCGCTAAATATGGATGAACAGCAATTGAGGAAATGCCCATTTTGCGGGAGCGAAGCGGAATTTGAATATGACGAATACGATTTTGAAACCGGTGATGGAGATGATGGAGTTGGATGGATTAGTTGCACAAATTCAAAATGCGGCGTCGGATTTCACCATTATTGCGCGGGATGCCCCGTCGTTTACGGCGGGGAGGGATAGCGCATCGCCCATAGGGCGATATCGATTTGATGTGATGTAGTTGACATTGTATTCCTTTGTGAGTATAATCGTCAATATGAAAATCGTACTGCAAATCAAATTACTCCCGGATGAAACCCAACACGCGGCATTGAAAGATACAATGCGTGTCTTCAATGATGCGTGTAACTACATCGCGGAAGTGGCGTTTCGGGAAAAATGCGCGTCAAAGTTTGTTTTGCAGAAACTCGTGTATGACCATGTTCGTAAGCAGTTTGGTTTGTCGGCACAGTTGACTATTCGTGCGATTGCAAAAGTTGTTGAAGCCTACAAGCGCGACAAATCTAAGCAGTGCTTTTTTAAGACCACAGGAGCGGTCGTTTACGACCAGCGTATTTTGAGTTTCAAAGGATTGAAAGCCGCAAGCATCCTTACCTTGCAAGGCCGGTTGACTGTTGCGATGCAGATGGGCGATTACCAACGAGTTCAATTTGGGCGTGGCCACGGACAGGCCGATTTGGTTCTTGTGGATGGGGTTTTCTATCTTCTGGTAGTCATCGAAACCCCGACTGCACCACCGATAGACCCCAAGGGATTTATTGGCGTTGATTTGGGTATCGTCCAGATAGCTAGCGATTCGGATGGTGAATCGTTCTCTGGAGAAGGGATTGAGAACATCCGTCGTCGCTATCATACCTGCGGAAAGACCTGCAATCCTGTGGGTCGCGGTCGGCCCGTCGCCACTTGCAACGAATCCGGCGCAACGAATCTCGGTTCAGGAAAAATCAGAACCACGTTATTTCTAAACAGCTTGTCGAGAAAGCCAAAGACACCGAACGCGGGATTGCTCTGGAGAATCTCCGGTATATCCGCGAACGGACAACGGTTCGGAAACCCGACAGAGCAAAGCACAGCGGTTGGTCGTTCTTTCAGCTTCAATCGTTCATTGAATACAAGGCGAAGCTGCAAGGCGTTCCGGTTCAGTATGTTGACCCCCGCAATACCTCGCGCCAATGCGCGGCCTGTGGGCATACGGAAAAGCCAATCGCAAAACCCAATCCCGTTTTCAATGTGTCTCCTGTGGACATCTTGCGAATGCGGATAAAAACGCGGCGATTAATATCGCTGCAAGGGCTAATGTCAATTAGCCTATCGTAGCGCACGATGACGACGATGGAGTGTCCGAGTGTAGCCACAAGCCCCGTCCTTTAGGTCGGGGTAATTGACGGAGAACCTGATAGCCTTATCCAACAATGGAATGCGCGCCAATGAATAACGAAAACATCCCCGAACTTTTGAAAAAAGCGATCAACTGTTGGGAAGCTATTCGCGAGCCAATGGTTGATTCCGGTATCGTCGATCCAAAGGGGATTATCCCGCACCTCGTTATCGACGCTTTTTTTCTGGATTTGCTGGCGGGACGACTTTTAGCCAACAACAAACAACCAAAGTCACCCGCATCTACGGCGCGCGCGGCGCTGATGTTTTTGCGGAGGGTGTGCTCAGTACCAAGGGAGACTTGATTAAGATCGAGGGGAGCCGGGATATGGAACTAATTCCAGATGAAGCCGCAAGGCTTGGAAAAGAATTGATCCGGCTAGCAAGGATTGGTGGATGGATAGACCCGGAAGAGGATGATGGGAAATGAGCGTATACACATGGCCCAAAGGTTATCGACACGTTATGTCGCAAAGTGAGCAGGGAACTGGAACACGGAACATTTTCCAGGAACTCGGCAAACCTGTTGTGTTTGCCACGAACCCACCGGACGATGCGAAGAGGATGCGATGTATGTAGAGGACAAGGGGCCGCTATGCGATTCATGCTTTACGGATGAATGCGACGCGCGCAATCAAGAAGGTTTATTGAATTTCTCTTAATGTGTAAACAATGTCAGCAATCGGTAATAAACTCCGCAAGACCCAAGGCGGTCTGATGTTCTTTTGTCCAGCGTGCAACACTTCCCACGGGATAACGCTTGGGAGGAATGGTTGGTCATGGAAGGAGAACGAAGACAAGCCTACTTTAACCCGTCACTCTATTCTGTAGCAGGTGAGTTGAAATGCCATTGCTTCGTTCGCGATGGACGTATTGAATACCTAACCGACAGCACGCACGATCTACGCGGCAAGTCGGTTGAGATTCCTGATTGGCCTTTTTGAGAGGTGTAGCTATGACAAAAAATGAAATAGAAAAAGCATACATGAAAATGACTTTAACGGTTGTTCTCATTTACCCATTTCTTAACAACGTCGGCAGACGCATGAAAAAGGATAAGCGATGCCTGCATGTAAGGAAAACCAAGTTTCTGTATTTTCCGCGTGGAACATAACATGCGTCCTGACAAACGCCGCCCCATGCGGGGCATCCCACAAGATATTTTCGCGGTGCTCTTGCGCGGCGAGAAGAACGAAAAGTCGAGAAAGCGGAGTCAGGCGATGGTGAGAATGGTTAAAAGCAATGCTAGAAAAATCATGCTTTGACTGCAAATACTGTCATGAGTACCGGACAGATACCTGTGAACTTCGGACATTTTGCGGGATGCTTAGACCTAATTTCCCGGTAGGAACTAAGTGCATACTGTTCGAGTCAGTAAAAAAAACAGAGTCTGGCGATGGTAAGGAGGATTAGAAAGTGAACCAAGAAACCGGAATTGCCATCATCGTTGATGATGAGGTCGTTGCGTGGTTCCATAGGTTCGATTACTCTGTTAGAGAATGGTGTACAGAAAACTACTTTGGGCGCTGGCTGACCTGTAAAGCGGAATGCCCTATTTTAATTCCGCTGACTGAAGATGAAATGAAGCAAGTGGAAGTTGATGCTGAAGAGATGATGCGGCTTTTTAATGATGTAGGGCATGGCAAATAAACAGTCATCCAGTCTAACGCCAGCCAATCCACTAGAAGTAGACCGGCAAGCCGAGATTATTGAGTATTTGCGCCACGATCCGCGTGTTCTCATCGTGATGAGAATCAACGGCGGTGGGCGAAGGATTAAGGGGTTCTGGGTCTGGTTTTACCGGCTATTCATCCATGGCCTTGACCCGATGGATGGGAAGGGGTTGCTTGGACTTGCTTATTATGCTGCAAGGCGGAACCATGGGCGCGCTGGAAGTGAAGCGACCGAAGGAAAGTCTGTCCGACGAGCAAAATCAGTTTAGCGCCGCCGTCGCTGCTGGCGGTGGGCTGTCGGCAAGGATTGAGACGTGGATGGATGCAAAGAATGCGATTGATGAGTTTCTTTCACAATAACTTGCAAGGGCTGAATTATGACCGATGAAGAATACAACGCCATGCCGCGCAAGGCATGGGACAGAGAAACTCCGCTTTATTCCGAAGGATACGATGAATATTTCTTTAGTGAAGACGCATTGAATGAGTTCACTGAAGATAATGAATGCTCAATAGAATCACTACGTCTTGTTATTTGCGAGCCGAACCGCTTCAGAAAACTGGATGACTGTTTTTTGATGACGATCTACCGGGCGGCGAAGAATTGCCTGAAGACCTGGGGAGGGCTATCGACAATCTCAATGCCGTCATCGAGACGCTACCGCCCGTGTCCTGGTCGCCGGGTAAGTACGCGGCGGACCTGTGAAATTTAACAAATAGGTGTATCATGCTGAGAATTGGCGAGGTGGCGAATGACCGACACTGACACGATGACTCCATCCCAAGCAGCGCTGGACCTGCTGCACGAGTTCGAGCAAGGTCCGCAGGGTGGCATGGCCTCAGTACCCTACAAAGACTTTGCCGGCCACTGGACGATTGGGTGGGGCCACAGAATCCTCCCGCGCGAGCGGTTCTCGATGACCCTGACGGCGGCGCAAGCCGATGACCTGCTACGTAGCGATCTTGAGCGTTTCGCCGATGGTGTCAACTCTTTGGTGACAGCGCCAATCACTCAAAGCATGTTCGACGCCCTGGTGTGCTTCGCGGCCGACGAGGGTCTTGGCGCTCTCCAAGGCTCTACCCTGCTTCGCCTCCTCAACCAATACTGGTACGCCGCCGCCGCTGGCCAGTTCGAGCGGTGGGACAAGGACATTGACCCGGCGACCGGCGAGCAAGTAGTCTCACCGCACAAGAAGCGCCGCCGTCTTGCGGAACGCCGCTTATTCGAGAAGGATGGATTTCAGTCGTGACCACCCGCGCCGAACTCTTGAAGATCATCGAAGAGGCTGCCGACATTCATTGTCATCCGGCCAACCTGATTTCCGCTATTGTTCAGGTCGAATCTGCTTTCGATCCGTCCGCGATCCGCTATGAACCGACTTTCTACGCGCGGTACGTTCTAGGAGGGCTGTTTAAGCCCATCTATCCATGCTCCCAAGAAACCGAAACCCATGCCCGCGCCATGTCCTGGGGTTTGATGCAGGTCATGGGGCAGGTTGCGCGGGAACGTGGATTCAAGGGGACGTTCCTGTCTGAATTGTGCGATCCGGTTGTCGGCCTGCATTGTGGCTGCAAGCATCTTACCTATCTGCGATCCAGGTATGAGGATTCGCACGGCATGGAAGGCGTGGTTGCTGCTTACAATGCCGGCAGTCCTCGCAAGAATCACACCGGGCAATTTGTCAATCAAGTCTATGTCGAGAAGATTAGGGAAGCGGGCGGATTTAAGTCATGAAATACTATCTCCACATGATCCTCGCCATGGCCGACGCGCGCTACCAAGCGGCGTATTGGGAGCAAGTGGCGGTTTCCGAGTGGTGGCTTTCCGTTGTGAATCAAATGACGAAGAGGTAATAACATGTCTGAATATCCCGCTGAACTAGCCCCAGGCTATAAGCCATTTGTCGATAGCAAAAGCGATGATCGTACCATTAACAACGTCATGCGCCATGAATACCGGGTGCTGACCGAAAACGAAAAGAACATGATGCAATCCATCAAAGATAAAGGGCTGGAATTGCATGAGCTGATTGAGAGCATCGGTCAATCCCGTGAACTCTCTCTTGCCAAGACGAAAACGGAAGAGGCGGTCATGTGGGCCGTTAAGCACCTGACAAAATGAAAGACGCTATTCTCTTTGCAATCACGATGACACTGATTTTCTCTGGACTGTCCCTGTTTGTGATCATTGGCCGACTGTTGGGCGCGCCATGAAAGCATTCATTCTCGCTGCTTGCGTCGCTTCGTCGCCTTGCATTGCCGATGACGGAATTCCCTGGATGACCCCGCATGTCGTCGATACCGGGGTGTCCATAGCGATATTGCAGTCCTCTCCCGGTGCGTTTGAAGTAAACCCGCTGGGTTTCCCCGGTGCCGTTGCCGCTAAGTTTGTGATGGAAGGTATCGCGCTGGGCTATCGAGACGCAGGAGCTGTCGAGACGTGCCAATCCATTGCGAGTGGTGCCCGCTGGGGCGGATGGATCGGCACCGGGGCGACCCTGGGCGGTCTAGCTGCCGGTCCTGTCGGGCTGCTATTGGCGGTCTTGGCGCTGGGTTGCTGTCTTGGCAGTGGTCGCAGGAGTCAGCAAAGTGGACGTGCTCACAGCCGCCTCCGCTTGCTGATTATGCGCCATATAGCTATTCTGGGGCGGAGTGCATAGGCTGGAATGATGCCCGTCCTGATTTTTGCAACGACAGGCTACTAAAATGATCGACAAAAAGCGGTTTCCAGATGAATTGATGACAGTCTATGTTTCTCCGCGATACCGAAGGCTGACTACGGATTTCCGCTATATCGATCCGGTGGAAGGCATCATCAGATGCAAAAAGGGACTGGAAATCGACGGGGCGAGCTTTGGTCGTGCGTTCTCAATCATTTTCGGCGACCAACATGATTATGATTTGCCGGCAACGCCGCACGATCAGCTCTATGAAGATAACTGCGTCGCCGGTCAATACCTGACTCGCGATCAGTGCGACAAGGTTTTCTATCGGGCGATGCAGTACGCGGGATTCTCTAAAGCGCTTGCCTGGACTTTTTATTCCGGAGTCCGCCTTGGCGGCTGGTGGCCCTGGTGGCGGAATCGCCGACGCGATGCGAAAAAGCGGAAGGAGCGCGGAAAATGAGGGCCCTATTGCTAGCCACAAGCGGATTATTCGTCGGGTGTATGGGCTTCAACCGCTCGTAGATCAAGTTACGGATCAAACCGTGGCGATTGAGCACGCCAAATACCAAACCGCCGAATTGATCATGTGCCGGGCGATCAGCATCGGCGAATGGATGAGGTCGATCGGGCCATATCCTGAAAAGGTTCAAGGATGGCGGGCGCTGTGTGTCGGTGCGAATTTGCCTGACGTGCCGGGATTCCGTAATGGACGGAGATGACCACGCAATCCACGAGCTGATCGTTTCTAATCGTGAAATGGCGAATTTTGATACGCTTCATGACGCTGATATAGGGGGCACTCATGCTCAAGGGTCGAGTACAACGCAAAACAAAGCGAAAAGCTGGAATCGATGGTGCATCAAATCGGTGATGACGTTTCCGCTGTTAGGAATGACGTGACAAACAAAGTCAATGAAATGCAGATTGCCGTTTTGAATCACATTCAAAACGATGAAATTGCACAGAACAGGATATTGAAAACTATTATTGTTGCTGCATTCGTTAATGGGCTAGCAGTTATTTTGTGGCTTGCAAGTGCATGGTATAAATCAGGAATGCCATGGCCCATATTTCCGTGGCTTTAATGTGATGTTGAGATAGAAAAATGAGCTTAACTGGCGGTTTGTTTAATTCTGGCCTTTTTAAAGGAAGGCTATTTAACGGGGGCTTTTAATAAGCAGTCTACTGTGTCTATTGTATCGCTGCTATTCGGAGCGGGCGAGATTGGCATCATATATGACATATCAAACTTTTTGACAATGTTTCAGGACTCGGCAGGCACGACACCAGTGACCGCTGTAGCTCAGCCCGTCGGAAAGATTTTAGACATATCTGGTAATGGCTACCATGCCACTCAAGCAACAGCAGCATCCCGCCCGGTTCTGCGTCAAGATGGAAGCGGATATTACTACCTTGAGTTCGACGGAGTTGATGATTGGTTGGAGACTGATGTTATTGATTTCACTAGCACAGATGAAATATCTATATTTTGTGGATTTTCAAGCACACTCGCATCAGGAACAAGAGGGATGCTTGTTAACTTAGAGCAAGCATTTCCAAGAAGGCTGGCTATTGACCTTAATGCTACTAGCACAGAAATAAAATCTGTGTCTAACGGGTCATTAACCCCATCTCCAGCAAGTTTTATTCCGTCATCATATCCGATTGTAATAACAGCGCTATCAAAAATATCAACAGACACCAATATCATTCGTGGGAATGGGGTCCAGCAAGCAACAAGCACCGGGGATCAAGGTACTGGAACCAGACCTGCGGCTAAGATTTATCTAGGAACATATAGCGGAGGAACCCTTCGATATAAGGGTGCGATTTATTCAATAATTTTTCGTGGAGCCTTATCTTCTGCTGATGAAATATTAGCCGCTGAATCCTATGTTGCAGGAAAAACAGGGGTGACGTTATGAGTATGGTCGCAGTCATTCCAGTAGCTAATCTCCTTTCCGCAAACACTACTCCGGAAGCAGCAGGCTTCGGTCCAAACAACTTCTCGGTAGCCGCTTATGCGGGCCCAGGTGCAACCCATGCCGCGCTACACGCATGGGACGATGCAATATTCGAGGCGGCAGTGCAGGCAATCCCAGGCGTAGCCGTTGATATTGGCTCAGGCGATCCAGTCGCCCGCACTCAGGCGCTTATCGCGGCACAAGGCGCACAGTGGGGCGATCAAGCCAAAGCACTTCCAACAAGCGGAAACGCGCTGGCCAACACACTCTATCGATACAGCGACGATACGCTTTGGTGGTGCATCCAGACCTTCAATCGTTCGACCTATAGCGCGCATCCATCAACCTATCCGGCACTGATCAGGAGAGTTCGCAATCCACGAGTCGTCGAAGCGTGGCAACAGCCCATCGATCAGTATGACGCCTACAAGGCGGTAAATCCGTTTACTGGTCAACCAGATCAAGTAACGCACAACGGGCAAACATGGTACGTGACTGGCGTTGATGGATCAGGTAATAACGTCTGGGAGCCAGGCGTATTTGGATGGACTATCCCCATGGCTTCCCAAATGAGGTGATGAAATGAAAAGCGTTATTACTCTTGTTTTAATGTTGGCGGCATCGGTTGCCTTCGCCGATACCTACCAGCTCACCGTTGGCTGGAATACGCCTACTTGGAATCCAAGCGACACGCCGAGCTACTCAGCAAAGTACCGAGTCAACGGCGGTGCAGAGACTATCTCCCCGAGCCTGACTTCGCCAAGTTGGACAACGACCGTGACCGCTAATCCAGGTGATCCAGTGGAAGTAGCGGCTCAAAACGTGAATGGTGCTCTTGTGTCTGCATGGTCTGGATGGGTCACTGCGACCGCTGACTATCCTGCTACCACGCCGCCTACGCCAGCAGGTTTTCAATCAACCTAATCCGCACCGGCCCGTAAGATGTCTTTTGCTCGTTGGACTCCCGATCAAGAGCAGCTTTTGTTTGAGCGTTGGAAGACAATGATTCATACAGAATTTGCTCAATTGGTCGGGAAGTCATTAGATGCTTGTGAGAACAAAGCAAGACGGCTCTATAAGTCTGATGCGAGGTTTAGAAATGCGATTAATAAAGACAGGGCGCGTATTTGGACTTGCTTTCTGACTATCGTTCTGACTTTATGCGCGAATGTCACGGACGCCCGGAACATCACGTTCGCATGGGATGCCAGTCCGGATTGGCCATCCGGCACAACGATTCAACTTGAAGCCAATGGAGCAAGCGCAAATGGCATCACTACAACGCAGCACATTCTTGATGTTCCCGTCCAGTCTGGCGAAGTCATTAACGCACGGGCAAGGGCTATTCCGCCGTCAGGGTATGAATGCTGTTTGGGAGATATTATTTCAGACGGAGGCAATCCACCAGTCTATAGTTGTAGCATCCCTCTTGAGATATGCCCACCGTCGACGTGGTCTGAGTCGCTTGTACAAACAGTTCCGCCAAATCCTAGCGGATTATGGGCAGCAAAAGAACCAGTGGGGGAGGGTGGAATAATGGCCGCACCGACCTTTATTGCTCAATACGCAACGGCATTTAACTCGGACGGATCGTCTAAAACCGCAATGAGCGCGGTATCAATAAATAGCGATGATGTTATTGTATTAGTGTCGGCGTCTGAAAATTATTTAGGCTTAACTAGCGAAACTGAAAATGGAGCCGGTTCATTTACAAACCAGGAAGTATTTAATACTAGCAATTATTGCTACACAAGGGCATCGACATATATAGCTCCAGCAAATGAAACGATCACTATTAACGTAACAAAAACTGGCGCGATTGCTTATTTCGGCGGGAATGCAGTAAGATTTTCTGGCTCTTCTGGTATTGGTGCAACTGAAATAAATAATGGGGCAAGCGGAACCCCATCAGTTTCTATCACTACAACCCAAGCGAATAGTGCTATTGTTGTAATAGCATCCGACTGGAACGCATCAACAGGCTCTCAAACATTTACGAGCAGCGGAGGGGCTGGTAGTCCATCTGATTTAACAGGATTTCCCGGCGATAATTCCCATTATGGGGTGGCTGTAGCATATTATGCGGATGCCGGTTCTGCCGGCTCCAAAACTGTTGGCATGTCAGCGCCAACAAACCAAAAATGGGCAATTATTGCCATTGAGGTAAAGGGGTCTGCTGGCACAGTAACGGTATTACCAAATGACATGCAGCACGCGCAAGCGATGGATGCGGCAACCTTGCTACAATCTCATATTTTATCGGTTGCTGAATTATTGCACTCTCAAATATTTGATAACGCGACGATCACACAATCGTTTACTCTAACGCCAAATGATGCGATTAATACACAAGCGATAGACCAGACAACATTACTACAGCAGTCCGTTATTTCTCCATCCGAGTTGCTACAAATCAATTCGATGGATGCCACGACGCTAAGCTAGCGATAACTGATTTGCTGCATTCACAAACATTTGATAACGCGACAATCACGCAGGCTTCCACTTTAACGCCAAATGACGCACTAAACGCTCAATCGTTGGATGCAACGACGCTATTACAGCAGTCCGTTATATCCCCTGCTGATTTACTGCAAGGTAACACGCTGGATGCTACGACGCTAATACAGGCGCATACGCTGGCGATTGCCGACATAACGCACGCGCAAACGATTGATAACGTGTCGCTCGTTGTTGCCGGGGATATATCGCCGGATGAAATGATGACCCTGCAAGCGATGGATGCGCCGCTATTGTTGCAAGCGCATATTATCGCGCCCAACGATGCGCTTAATGCGCAATCCATCGATTCCCCGGTTATCGTACAGTCCAACGTGCTGATTCCTGCTGGAATGGATCATGCGGTTATTCTCGATTCGCCGGTTATCGTACAAGCCAATGTTATTTCGCCAAGCGAGCTATTGACCGCTCAAGCAGTTGATAACGTGACGCTGGCGGTTTTGGGTAGTCTGTCGGTTGATGATCTATTGAGTTCTCAAGCTATCGAGTCGCCAGGATTGACGCAAGCGCATACGATAGCGCCCGCCGAATTAACTCACGTCAATTCGATTGATGCGCCTGAATTGTTCCAAGGTTTTATCCTTGTCCCTGCCGATCTATTGCACGAACAGGTAATGGAAGGCGCGTTGCTTGATGTGATTTTCGGTCTTTCGCCAGCCGACCTATTGCACGCGCAAGGAATGGATTCGCCGGGGTTGATTCAAGCGCATGTAATATTCCCAGCAGACTTATTGCAAGCCAATCGGTTTGACGTGGCTGGTATTTCGTCTGGTTTATTGCAAGTTCCGACTGGACGCGCTATCGTGCTTGGCGCATCGGATCGATATGTTTTATTGACTCCTGCTGATAGATTCATTCTTTTAACCCCTTCAACACGAGTGGTATCCTAATGCTTATTACAGTCAAAGACGTTCCTCAACTCCCGTACCGGACTAGCAATGGTTTGGTCTTGCGCGCTGGCAATACCATCGAAACCGATGACTACCCGGCTCTGACCGATGCCGAGGTTGACGCGATTTACCGTGCCGGGTTTATCGAGATTGAAGGCCGCGATGCCGCTCCCGATATTGACCCGAGTCGGCGCGTGACTGTATATCCTGAAAACGTGAAAACGAAGGTGGCCGCAAATGGCTAAGAAAGTCGAAGATCATTTCCTGGATGCTTACCTGAATCAGCTTGACAACTGCACCACGCTGCACGTCACTTCCGCAGAACCGGCGAACCATGCTGGAATCGCGGCGGTAACACTGGCTAATGTAACGCTGACGGCTGGAGCTGGAAACGGTGATTACACGATTGCCAACGGCGATACAAGCGGACGTAAATTGACGGTTGCCCAGCAAGCGAGTATCTCTATTACTGGAAGCGGCACCGCAACTCACGTTGTTTTGACTGATGCGACGAATATCTGGATGACGACATGCACCAGCCAAGCGTTGACTAGCGGCGGAACTGTGACCGTGAATGCGTTTGATGTTGAGATTGCAGACCCGACATAAATGACATGGTCTACACTCACGATGGAAAAAAGCCGGTAGTTATTAAAAATGACCCAATTGATGAGGATTCATCCGATTGGGTCTATTTCGTCTATGACGATTGGTTGACTACCGGTGAAACGATCACAGCGCATTCCGCATTGATTACTGGCGGAACTATTGAAACTGATTCAACATCCGTAGGGCCCATCACGTTAGATGGAACAGAGTATCAAACTGCCTATGCTGTATGTGTCAAGCCGTCTTCTGGTTCGACTCAGATTTCTGTAACCCATAGGGTTACTACGACAAAGACTGGTGCCGTTGATTTGGGTAGAACGAATATAGATCGCAGTGCTATTATTCAGGTTAAAGTTCTATAATAGCCGAGGTTTGGAAGTGGGCTTAATTGTTTATGTGTTTTATCTATTGAGAGGTAGTAAAGATGAAAGGTCATAATGGTTTTAAATACGGGCTGATCGGACTAGCCATAACTCTGTTCTCCGGGTTGGCCCATGCTGGGGACGTATCTAACTACCTGGAAAACAAATGGATCGATGCGTTCCTGCGGGCGCAGTCGTACACGTTCCCGGCGACGCTCTACATAGGTCTGTACACGGTTTGTCCGACCGACAGTACGGCTGGCACGGAAGTCACTGGGGGTAGCTATGCGCGCGTAGCGGTCACATCCTCACTTGCGAATTGGGCGGGCACGCAGTCGGCGGGCAGCACGACCGCATCCAGCGGCACCGGCGGCACCACCAGCAACAACGGCACCATCACCTTTCCGGCCGCGACCGCCGATTGGGGCACCGTGGTCTGTTTCGGGGTATCCGACGCGAGCACCAGCGGCAACCTGCTGTTCTATGCCGCGTTGACCGCCAGCCGCAATATCACCAATGGAAGTACGGCGTCGTTTGCCGCTGGGACGCTTACCTTCCAGATCGATGATTGATAGGTGGTGTTGGGATAAGGCATGGGCCTCATAGCCGGCTTCAAAGGCATCAACAACCGCGTCGATCCGACCGCGCTCGGGATGGAGTGGCAGATCGGGGCAGACAACGCGCTTTGCGATAACGCAAGGTATCTTGTCCAGCGGCCGGGTTATGCAGAGTTCGCCACGGGCGTCGCCGATGCCTTTGGGACGCAAGACGGACGGCTGTTCGTGGTGTCCTCGACCGGCGTGCTCTATGAAGTCGCTGCGGATGGCTCCAGTCGGGCGCGGGCCACCGGGTTCAGCGGCGCCCCGTTCCAGTGGGCGGAGCTGGGGCCGGCCATTTTCGCGATGTCCGAGACGGCCAAGTGGTGCATCTACCCGGATCGCGTGGTGCCTTGGGGCGTACCCACGGCGGATATCCCAACGTTGTCGGCGACTGCCGGCGATTTGGAACCCGGCACATATCTTGTGGCCTGTGCGTTGTTTGCCCAGGATGGACGAATGGGCGGAACGCTCGGGGTGGCTACCATCGAACTCGCTGCCGGGCAGGGTCTGGTGGTCACTAGCCCCGAAGTGGCCGGATACGATACGGTGGCCTACGTCAGCCCGCCTGACGGGGATATTGTGTATCAGGCCATGACGCTTTCCGGGGGGTCTGGAACGCTCACCATTACCCCAGTGGAAGGCCCTGATCTTCGTACCTTCGACCTTTATCCGCCCCCGCAGGGTTCCATGATCGCTGCCCACGGAAACCGGATGTGCGTAGCCGTGTGGGAGCCTGAATATGATCGTTCGGTCATTTACTGGTCGAAGCCTGACCAGCCGCACTTGTTCGATGTCGAGGCCGACCTTCAGCTCGTCGCCGGGCGCATCACTCTGTTGGCCCAGGCGGGGGCGCGCTGGTAATCGGGACCGATCGGTTGATCGCGGCCTACGGCCCACCGCTACAGCAGATCGCCGAGTATGGCGCGCTCCCGGATACCGTGGATTGGGATAAAGACGGACGACTGGTGTTCGGTACGGATCGAGGAACGTGTCGGTTCCCGCCGTTCGAGAACCTCACGGAAGCCGCCCTGACCCCGGACACCCGCAGCTACTCCACCGGCGCGATCCTCCATCACCAAGGCACCTCCTACCATCTGACCGTGATGCGAGGCGCCATTCGACAGCGCTCGCCACTGGCGCCGTACATCCCGCCCACTGTAGTCATCGATACGGGGGCTTGACGTTCATGCGCTCCATGATCGAATGGCTTACCTTGGACGGGCTACCTAACCCTGTCTGGGTTGCGTGGGCTAGAAATAAAGCGCGTGCTCTATATGACATGGGAGTTGTTCAAAGACAATATATTATGGATGATGGTACGTCCATCCACATTCAATTTGTTGAGGAGATGGGTTATATAAAGATCGTAGGCGGTCTATCTACGTTCCACCATTTTCTTTTTTATGAAAAATCTTTTAATGGTGGACAATGGCCTTTCGGGTATTGGACTTTATATAAAGAAAACGAACAACCAAAAACACTCGTTAAATCGCTTCCGTATATTATTGGAGAGCCTGAAGAGTTACCAATGGATTGGCCGGTGCAGGTTAATTCAATAACACAACAGAAGTTTAAGTATACAAAAGACGAATCAGATAATGAATATAGTATCCCAGATGAGGTTATAGTAGAAACCGGAAAGAATACGCGATATGGAAACCAGTATAGAGCGGTAGGAGGAGATGTTTATTCTTGGTGGCATTCCGGGTCATGTGATCTTCCGGTTATTGAATATGAATTTTTCGCTGATTTTATAGTTAAAAACTTAAAGTATTATCCAGCCTATATAGTAGAGTTTAACATAGGCTATGCGTATATGACGGAACAGGCAGGTTTTATACAAAAAGTACCAGTCAATCTATATAAGAATGGTAAGGATTTTTTATCGTTAGGAGAACCTGGAGGAGCTTTAATATGTGACGTAATACAGCATAAAAATAAAGACTTACTAATTCTATTGTCTTCTTATAATTCAATTTGGATGATACGCTATCGAAAAGACGGCGATGTTCCACAAAAAACTTTAGGAACTATTATACTCGGAGAAGTATTAGCTGGATGGCCGTGGCGCTTTTCCCAAGACGCAACAAAGTGCGGCGGGTTGATCTATCTGAGAGATGTAAATGATCTTTTAACTACACACTTAGTTGAATTTTCCATAGAAGAAAACGAAGGGGAGTATAGCTGGGAGGAGATCAGTCGCCAATCCTACGTAAGCACTTACGATGACGTAAAAACAACGTCACCTATCAATGAAAATGATATTACACCGAATCCAGGCGGGTATCTTTTCTGGAATGTAAGTCATACTAAAACTGGAACTAGGACCGAGCAAAATACTGATATTACGTTTTCAGCTCCCATAGGAGCAAATTATTCGGATGATAATGAATTAATTGTCGCTACTCTACAAAGAACAATCCACTATTACTATAAGGCTGATACCTCGACCGGGAGTGATTTAAACGAGTGGGCAAAATATTATTCTCCTGGAGACCCGATTGTTGGCTATTGGACGATTAGTAGAAAAGAAAATTACTCTTACTCTAATAATTCAGAAGTTTTGTTGGAAAGATCATATCAGTCTACTATTCAACTCCCACATAAATCTGTTTTAGTAGAACAATTAGATTTTGATAGAAGCTATCAACAGTTTCTATACTATAATTATTATGAGGATGGTGGTTTATATGACGTAACCTATGGAGTTACTGGTGGTGGATCAACTTATTTATCCTATGCACACAAAACCGGGTATTATGATGGGAATAATAGGTTTGGGAAAACTTCCAGTGAGTCTGTGATCGGGTTTGAGTTTCAATTACGTTATCTGGATGTAGCTCGTTCAGTATTAGTGTGGAATAAAATAAACTACGATATACGTAGAGAAGGGGATGACTATAAGGAATGGGGCACGCGAGACCATAGTGACACTATATATGTTGATTATCTTCAACCAACGCAAAGCATTACGACAACGCAGGTTAGGACGCAATTTGCTACCTCAGTAAGACCTGATTTGCCCTATACGTTTAACTCTTTAACAGAACATGACTCAGTAGATCATACTATAGATTCGTTTAATTCGGTCAATACGTTTGCATCGACGGATTTATTAGACTTGACTGAAACACACCCAAATAATACTTATGCGTGGTCTAAAGATTTAGATACCCTGGCTGAAACTGGTAACTATGCCGCAGCTAGCGTTGACCCCCAGGTTGGGCCTAGCTCCCCAATAAATTCATTAGGCTATAGTTATCCAGGTGGGAACGGATCGATAACTATCACTTATGCTATTCCTAGTGTATCTGATTTTATGTTTTCTCCTTTCTTGGCCTCGCCGTCAACGGTGGTTGAGCCGGGGCTGGCTATATATGGAAATGACGGGTATTTTAGTAATCTCTTTAAAAAGAAAACTAAAGCCCTAAATATGGCTGTGAATGATGCTGGATATTTTGTTTCTTTGCAATGGACGTATAACGCTGGTGCCGTGGAGGCTGCTGACATTCATAGGAGTGTTTTTTATTCCTATCTACCTGAAGTAAACACGTTAGATATTGACCCACTATCTTTGTATCCGATTGGATTTTTCTAGGAGGCCGTTATGGCTGGTATCGAATTAGTTGCAAGCCCTGGAGAAATCTCCAGTGGTACTTCCGCTAAAACTGTTTTACAAATTGCCGCGCCGACCAATCAGCGGCTAAAAATTAAGGCGTGGGGGTTAATGTGCAAGGGGATTGCTCCCACTGATGCACCATTACGAGTTCGGTTGCTGCGGCAAACAACGTCTGGCACTATGACTTCGCTGACACTGATCAAACGCAACATTGCGACAGAAACCATTCAAAGTACCGCATCACACACGGCTACGGCGGAACCGACTGCCGGAGATGTGCTAGCGGTTCGAGAAGTCCACCCACAAAGCGGGTATTACGAGTCGTTTCTCGGAAATGAAATCTCAGTACCGGGCGGAGGTCGAGTAGGCATAGAGGTTTTGGCTGGTGTGAGTATTTCCGTCGTCCCAGAACTTGTGTTTGAGGAATAAGTTGTGCCTACCGGGATTGTCAGGGTTATTGACCGGCCTACCCCGTCTTGGAAGCATCAAACGCCGTTTGTATATCTTCCAGTCCCGCACCCGGTCATTCCTACTTCAGCAGATTTAGAGGGTAACGCCTTAGGGGTCTCTACTGCTTCTGGCAGTTTAGGCAGTCAAATTGAGACTTCCGCAGCGGCCTCGATGGCACCTACCGCCACAGGCGCACTGGATGTTTTGACAGCCATTGCTGGCGCCGCTAATGCGCTGGCGTCTGCGTCTGCGTCATTGCAACAAAGTACAGCTCTTTCCGGCGACGCAGTTAATATCTCGTCGGCAGCAGCCAACATGACGATGGCGTTGGAGTTATTGGGAGCTGCGGCAGCGCAAGCGGCAGCCAGCGGCCAGTTATCCAGCGTTTCCAATCTAGCCAGCGCCGCTCAAGCCGTGGCCACGGTGGCTGGCGCGCTTGATCAAGCGTTGGCTGTTGCCGGGCTCGCAAGTTCGGTGGCGGCGGCAGCCGGGAATCTCTCGAATGCCATTGTTATGCAGGGCGCGGCGGCTGCTCAGGTATCCGCCACCGGATCGCTCAGCAAGGCAGAGACTATCACCGGCGGACTGGTCTACGCGGTGAACCTGACCACCGGCGCTGTAACCACGCTCTCGAACTTCTACTTCGAGCGGTTGGTCCGGGCGCACGGCCGAACCTATGGACTGTTGGCTGGAGTGTTGTACCGCGTCGAGGGAACCGTTGATCCAGGGGATACACCAATTGCGGTCACGATCCGTACCGGGGCCACGTCCCAGGATAAGGATGTCCTCCAACGGCTCGATAAAGTGTACCTGCGGGCGCGTGAGCGTGCCGGTATCACGATGACGCCAATATACGATGAAGTGCAAGGGCGGACCCATTACCCGAAGCCTGGTATCCGTAACGGTATGATCGTCCATCGCACGAACATCGGACTGAACAACCAATGGCATACCCTCGGGTTGCAGATCACCAACATTGATGGCGGCGCCCTGGATGTCGGTGGCCTTGAGGTTCTGACCGCGCCGTTGACACGCAGAATCCCATAGAGGTCCGTCATGGCACTTTCAGCCGACCAAGTTGCTTCCGAAATCCAAAACACCATGTCGTTCGCCCGTTCCGAGGCGAATATCCTGATTTCTTCCGCCATGACCCTGACTGCCACCGCAGCCGGTCATTTGAACCTATACACCCCAGACTATCCATCGGAGACGATCACCGTTGTAGATAGCGGGTATAGCCTGGGGTCTGGGTTCGCTCCCGAAGAGAAGCCGGCGACGTTCCCAGAGATTCGCACCCCCCAGGAAATCCCGATGGGTGAGCTGGGCGATCTCTCGACCATCGACCTGACCTTCGACGAAGAGGCGCCGACACTCGACCTGCCGGCGTTCTCGTACTCGACTCCGGACCCGTTGACCCCGTTTGCGAAGACGGCCCCGGACGTGGACGACAGTATCGACATCCCCGACTCGCCGACCTTCGATTACCCTGACCTACCGACGCTGTTGGAGCTGCGTACCGACATCGAACTCGATCAGTTGGTTGTGCCGCCGCATAGCTTCACGCCGCCTACCTACAACAACCTCCTGTCTGATACCTTCATCGCGTTATTCGAGACTGGCAACACCAAGTTGCCGAACTACGACCAGTACGGTACGGAATTGGTCAATCGTTTCTACCCTGGCGTGCAGGCCGCGCTCCAACAATTGATAGATCGGGCCACCGGGGTTTTGGGGGGTTCGCAGACCGCGTTGACTGAGGCCCACGACTCGCGCTACTACGACGCCCTACGCTCCAAGATCGCCCTTGAGACCGCCAAGGCTGAACAGGCCCTTGACCAAGAGACCGCCGCCGCTGGATGGTCGCTACCGGGGGCGGCCCGTGCCGCCGGCGCCCGCCGTATCCAGCAAGAAGGGTCTCGCGCCCTGAGCAACGCGGCACTGGAGGTCTACGTCAAGCGCGCGGATCGCGAGTTGCAGCACCTCCAGTTCATCATGCAAGTGGTCCCCGCCCTGCAATCGGCGGCTGTCGCCCTGTTCGGCCAAGCCTGGTCGATGCAGATGCAGGCGTTCGACGCGGCGCTCCGGTTCGGCGACACGGCGATGAAGTTCGCCACCGCCGTCTACGCGCTCAAGCAACGGGACTTCGAGCTTGAACAAGGGTTGCTGGAAAGCCAAATCCGCATCTTCGAGGCCCTGCTGAAAGCCGAACTAGCCAAGGCCGAGATCACCAAGGCCGAACTAGAAGTCGAGAAGCTGAAGTCGGACCTGAACGGCGACTTGATTGCCCGGTACACCGCGCAACTCCAAGGTCAGGAGACCAAGGCCAAGGTCTTTGCCGCGCAGATCGACGCACTACGGCTCACCATCGAGGCCCGTAAGCTTCCCCTGGACGTGTTCGACTCCGAGATCAAGGCGTTCTCGGCGCTCGCGACGGCCAAAAGGGATGAGTACGCGCTCCTGGAAGCGCAAATTTCCGGCGACGAGGCCAAGACCCGTGGGCAGTTGGCCAAGGTCGATGTCTACAAGACTCAGGCTGATGTATTCGGCACTCGGGTCTCGGCCCAAGCAAAGAAGATCGAAGGGCAGAGTCAGCGCAACCAACAAATCCTGGAAGAATTTCGTACTCGGGTACAAGCGGAGGTGCAATACTCGCAAATCGATGGAGAGATCGCCCGGAACGCCCTCGACGCCTACAAGGCCCAGGCGCAAGTCTTTCTGGCGGAGACGGAAGCAAATCTGTCGGCAGCGAAGTTCGACTTCCAAAAGAAGGTCGAGGATGCCCGGCTGAAGATGGAGTCAACCCGGTTGGCGTTCGATCGGCAGTTCAAAGCCATCGAAATCGAAATGAATCGGGTCCAGGCGACCGCGCAAATCACCATGGCGGGCGCTGATTTACATGGCCGGATCGGCATGAGCGCAATATCGACCATGAACACCATGGCGAATTTGTCGGCTAGCACATCGGTCTGTGGCCAATCCTTCCCGCCGTTCCCGCCAGCTATGACGGGCAGCGTCCACTCGCCCCTGCAATGCGGTCTTATCCATCAGGATAGCTCAACGCATTCCTTCCAGCAACATCCCCGCTAACCGCTTATCCAGGCGAGCGCCTCCCGCTGCTTCCGTCTCGATCTTCGCTCGCAGTCTCCCGCGTAGGGATTTGTTGATGGTATCCCCGGCAATGGCGACCGTCGGATAACGCCGGTTGAATGCGGCAATATCTTCACTGGCGGCGCGCACCACTTCATCGTCTTGGTTCAATAACCCCATGGCCACGGTATCCAGTAGCGCACGGCGGCGGGTAAGGATGCGGCGCTCCAGGCTCTTCATGGCCCTGTTCTCACTGTAGCGCTCCGCTAATTCAGCGGGCACAAACCCCATGGCCTGACCGAGTTTCGCTAGGGCCGATATGCGATCAGCCGGGAGCAGTGTCGCTCCCTGGAAGGTTGTGGCGCCTTCTTCCGCATAACGAATGGACCGTGAAATATCTTTCAGTGCTTTCGGCAGCGATCCTTCAATCGCCCGCCAAGACGCCCCACGCGCGTTATCTCCGGCAACTAGGGATTCCATCAGGCCGTCCGCCGTCGCCACGCCACGCACGAACAATCCGGCGACCGGCCCGAGCGCCTGTTCCATCATCTGATAGGCCAGTTTCTTGCCGTCCGCGTCATCCCCGATGGGGCGCCACCACAAATCGTCCAGCTTGATGCGGCTACTGATATCGATCCCCATAAAGGCATTGATGAGGCCATGCCGTACCGCCTCGTCGCCCGTCTCGCCAAATGCGCGGTCCAGCAGTGAGCGGAATTCGGTATCGGCGTCCCATTCCGGCTCGTCGTCGTCGCGGGTCGCGTTCAGCAATTGGGTAAGCAGCCACATGATCTCACCGTAGAAGGGCATCCCCGCCGCGCCGGCCATGACCATCGTCATGCCCAACATGCCCAACAGCTTGGTCCGGGCTTGGGCCTTCTCCGCTTTCGAGCCACCACGCGCCCACAAGTAGGCGTTGCGCCCGAGTTGCCAAGAGATATTCAGGCTGTACTGTTTGAAGAGTGTCAGCACTTTGGCGACATTCCCGCGCATGAAGCGGGCGCGGTTGGCCGGCGAATAATCGAAATGGGTTTCGTTGATGGCGCGGCGCGCCAGATCATACCCTTGTTCGTGGCTCATGCCGGCCCGACGCGCCAGACGGTAGGCGGCGATGGCGGACGCCTCGCGGTTGATGACTTCGGCCACATGAAAGAACCACGCCGCGCCCTCGGTGAATTTGCGTAGGTAGGGCTTTGACCAGAGCCACGAGTCTTCTTCGGATAGCCCGGATAGGCTGTACGTCTGGGTCTTGTCGGTCTTGCCCGACTCTTCGAGCGCCTTGAGTGCCCGCCCCATGTCGCCGTTGAATTCCCCTTCCAGGTCGGAACGGCGCTTCTTGGCCGCCGCGCCACGCTTGTCAGCGCTGGTAAATGGGTTGGACGCGATGAAATCCTTATTGGCATTGGCGAGCGCCGCCGCAACGCTTCCCGAGCCGATCTTGCCGTGCATTTCGCCGGCCAGCCACGGGAATGTCACCTGCGCCTGTTGCGAGAGGTTCAAGAGCAGATGAGCGGGACTAGCGCCCAAGTGCCACAAGAACCCCAGGTGCGTGAGCCGGCTGGATAGCGCGTTGGTGCCGGGATTCATGGCCCACTGGAAACTCTTCTCCAGTTCGTTGATGAGGTGGCCCGCCGAAACCGGCTCCTGGGTTTGCCCGTCCCGGTTTGCCTTGGCCATGGCCTCCAGGGCATCGCTCATGCGGTCGCTGTGCGCCAGCCGGGCAATCTGCTTGGCGGATCGGCGCCCGAACGTCGCGAAGGTCCGTAGCGCATCCGCCGTGTAACCCGGCACGAAGCGGCGATGGATGAAGTGCTTGCGAATGGCTTGTTCCGGCAAGGAGCGCAGGAACAGTTGGTACATGGCATCCTTGAGCACCTGCCCTTCAGGGCCTTGCGTCGTCTTGTCGATAATGCCGGCCAGCTTGCCCACGAAATCGCCCTGCGGCAGCGCCCGCTTGGCCACCTCTTCGGTCTTGACGCCCAATTGCGGTTGGTAGCCCTCCTTTTTCAGCCAGTCCGCAAAGGCGCGCTGATCCTGCACGGTCTCGAAGGTGGCAAAGACGGGCTTCTCGCCCGCCGTTCTGGCCTCGGCAAACACCGTCAAATCCCCGAAGCGCATCAGCGGCACATAAGGGCCGTCGTCCTTCATGCGCTCGAATTCTTGGCGAAGCATGTCCCCGGCCGCCAACTTATCGGCGGCGGGGAGGGAGTGCCGGTCGATGCGGTTTTGCAGTTCCTTGAAGAGCCGTTCGGTCTGGCCCTGATAGAAGCCAAGCACTTCGGAAAAAGCTTCTTGGCTTCCGGGTCGGTGGAGACCGTCATAGGCCGCCTTGGTTCTGATCCACTCGGCGCGCTTCTTCGTCGGCATCGGCTGGCGCGGGTCCGTGCCCGTCCACGTCGCCATGTACAGCGACCGGGCCAAGCGGTCAGCTTGTTCGCGGTGCTTGCGAATGAGGGCCTGCCAGCGATCCGCCAATGGGAAGGCTTCTCTCTGGATCATCTTGGATTCGGCGGCGTCCATCGCCTCGGCGGCATTCTCGAACTGCTCGACCATCGGGCGCGGCAGTACCTCGCGCGCCAGTTCCAGTTGCATGTTGCGGGTCAACAATCCCAGCCATTGCGGGCGGGTGTTGGCCTTCAGGTCGGTCAGCATTTGCGCGAAGTTGCGCGGATTGGCCTTGGCCAGCGGTTTCTCGCCGGGCTTCAGGTCATTCATCACGCCACCAATATCATCCATCACTCGGGCGGCGACGCGCGGACTATTCAGGTTCGGCGGCCGGCCGGGGAGGGAATAGCGGAAATCCTCGCTCTCAGTCGGGGTCGTGTTGCTGGTCAGCTTCACCTGACTGGATTGGAACGCCACGACATAGGAGCGGCGCCGGGCGCGACAATCACGGCCGCATCGTACCCTTGCGCTTGCAGCTTACGCCGGAATCGCGCCGCGTCCTGGGTGTCCTCAATGCTAGTCAAATCCGCATCGGTCATGGAAGTAGGGCTTGTTGATCTTGGCGTTCAGCTCCAGCAGCCGGGAACCATAACGGGTCGCTGAACGGGCATCGGCGGTCATGAAGAAACCCAAGCCGGCGGTCGGGTGCCGGCTGGCTTGTCCCGATAGAGATTCGTCCCAACGGTTGAATTCCGGGTTGTTGGTGCCGTGGAACAGCGTCAAGGGCTTGCCCTTTGTGGACATTGACCCCTTCCACGCCTTGACCGAACCACCGCTCGAAAGCGGATTGGCTGGCCTGCCGTTCCGGGATTGCGCGCGCGCACCGCCTGGAATTCGCGCCAGAGCTGGTCTTGTTCGGCTTCGTCGGCGACCTGACTGTAGTCGATCCGGTGGAACGCGGTGAAAAGGTGCCCGCGTTGCCGATGGCGGATTTGATTTGATTTGGATCGAAGACAACAAAAATGTTGTCAATCAAATCAGGGTCTCTGGCATTCAAAAATACAACAGAATCATGTCCGTTATTTTTAGCCGTCTTTAACGTATCGGTAAACCCATTATTTGTTGTAGACATTCCGCCCCAATCAACAACAAAAGGATTTAAACCTTTTATAAATACTTGATAAATAATCCGCCCGCTGAAAGGAATGCTAGCAATTTCGGTATTCTCATACTCTTTCAAATAATCATTGTAGAGCGCAGATATATTGGCATCGTTTTTATTAAATCTTCCTCTATAGACTTTAATTCTTTACGAGCATTATCAAGACTTTTCCTTTATGGTTGATAAAGACGCGCTTTTTGTGTATATTCTTTATTATTCTTTAGTGCTTTATAATAATTGTTTTGAGCTAAAATCCTTTTAGATTGATTATTTACATTTCCGTACTCGTCAAATGTCCCATCAGAATTATTCATTCATTGCCGAGACGATTAACGCCAATAGTAGAATAAAAATTAGCAACTTTGAGCGGGAGGTAAAGAACCCCCTCTTTAGCGCTATTAGATTTTGTTGCGCTTCCTAAAAAATCAGATTTAAATTCCGATAAATCTCCCCTAGTTCCGTGCAAGACTATAGTTGAAAAGGAGTCCCTGTTTTGAACTTTGCAGTTTTGCTTGGACCTTGGTCTTCTATGAATTTTCATGGCCTCTAACCAATCCTTAAAAGGTGGGTACGAGCCCTTCCACTGCCGATCGTTAGGAGACCTCGGACGGCTTACCGTTCCGGTGCCAGCAGGCAGCCTTGATCGTCGCGCGCCTCTTTGACGGCCTTCATCTGCCGCTCGACTTCCACTCGATCTTGCTTCAGTGGGCGCAAAGTCAGGAGGCCCGAAAGCCGGTTGTGCATTCCTCGCCGTGACTTCCTTCGCCCGACTCTTCAACGCCGACAGGGCTAGCGCCCGCAAGTCAGCCGGCGTCAAGGTTGACCTTGATCCCCGGAGCGGTACAGCGCCGCGCCGGGTCGCGCTCGCGATCACGGCGATAGGCGGTAGTTTCTCGATCCACATACTCGACGATGTAACTCAATGCCTCTTCCGCCGTGTTGCCCGTACCACGGTGGCCTTGGCCCAACGCAGCTTGCGCAGTCTTGTTCGCTCGGCGGCGAGCCGGTAGACATTCTGAATGAGGTCGTTGGCTTTCGGGTTGCCGATCAGTCCTTGCAGGCCGGACATCCTCAGCACCGCATGACGGCAGCTCTGCCCAGCGCACGGTTCTCGAAGGATTGAAGCGATCATCCCGCATGAGATGCGCGGATTCATGCAGCAGCACTAGGAAGCGCGGGCACGGTTGGCCGGCACGAGGTGGATGACGCCGCGCGATCGATGACGACTGTCCTGCGCGCCAGCAGCAACGCCCGCGGGTGGCTTGTCGCCGATGACCAGACGACCGGATTGCTCCGGGCGGGCCACGACATCGGCGCTAGCGCGCGAGAAGGTCAGCGCAGGTCTGGGCGGGAGTGGCGCCGCCACGACCGAACGGCATGGAGTAGGCGTTGCCGTACTCGCCGCCGCGATAAAGTCGGTTGCCGCCTGCTCGCTGGAGAACTGAAATCGGGAATGGCTCCTGCCCGCGATACGATGACCAGTAACCGCCGAGGTTTCTTGTGGCCGATACCAGGCGGTGTAAGTGTCGCTGCTGATCTTGCGGTCCATCGATACCGAGAACCATGGGACCGGCTCCATGAATATCCGGTTCGGCGCGCGGTTGGTTTTCGGTCAGAATCATTGAACCGTTCCACTGCATCGGTGACAAATCGGATGG